>JASHQP010000255.1 GCA_030039095.1 Streptosporangiaceae bacterium | reverse complement strand
GGGCGCGGCCGGAGCCGGTCCCGGCGGCACGACGCTGGAGGGCCGGATGCTGGCCCAGATCCTTGGCCAGATCGAGGCCATGGACGCCCGTCTGTCAGCTGTCGAGCAGCAACTGGGCGGCGGGCCGGACGTGGGCGACCTCGACCGGCGGATCGCGCAGGCGCGCCAGGACAAGGAGTCCGCGGCCGGGGCCGAGGACTACGAGCACGCGGCCACGCTGCGGGACACCGAACGCAGGCTGGTCGCCGACAAGGCCGCGCGGCAGAAGGAATGGGCAGACGCGCACCCCGACCTCCCGTCCCTCGCCGAGGGGCTGCACATGCTGAGCGACGAGGTCGGCAGGCTGCGCGGCCTGCTCACGCAGCAGGGCGGCAAGTCACGCGACGGCGCCGCGTAGCGAAGGCAGGCAGGTCGGCCGACGATTCTTAGCCGGGCTGGCAGACTGGACTCGTGACTCCCCCCGAGCCCGATTTCGAGCTCGGCACCGACGGGCCGACGCTGATCCTGGTGGGCGTGGACGGCTCGCGGACGTCGTGGCGGGCCGCCGCTTACGCAGCCGGGCTGGCGCGCAGGCAGCGCTGCCGGCTGCTGGCCGTCTACGTGGCGCGGCTGTCGGCGAACATCGGCGCGGCTCCCGGCGTGGCGGCCGCGATGAGCGAGGCGGCGGCGCAGACGGCGCGCGAGATCGAGCAGCGGCTGCGGGACGGCGCCGCCGAGATCGGGCTCGACCTCGAGTTCCGCGCCGTCATGGGGGATCCGTGGGTCGAGCTCAACCGGGCGGCCAGGGAGTACCGGGCGGACGCGGTGGTCGTCGGCGCCTCCGAGCACGCCGGCCACCGGATCGTGGGCTCGCTGGCGACCCGGCTGGTCCGGGCCGGGAAGTGGCCGGTCACGGTCGTTCCGTAGCGTGCTCGCCGGGGCTCTGGTCCGGGGCACCGCCCATCATCTCGAGCATCGGCCGGCCGCCCGACCGGAAGAACCGCACCAGCAGCGCCGCCGCGAGCAGCAGGAAGATCACGTTGAGGACGCTCGTGTAGTTCCACTCGATGCCGTGCGCGGCGACCCGGGCGTTCCGCTCGGCCGGGATCAGGCCGAGCGCGCCGAAAACGAACTCGATGATGTACCCGGCGACGACCATGGCGGCGTAGAACGCCGCGAGGACCACCAGCATCATCTTCGTGCCGTAGTACTTCCGGTAGATGATCAGGATCGGGATGATGATCAAGTCGGCGAACAGGAACGCGACGACGCCGCCGAAGCTGATCCCGCCGTTCCACAGCACCCCGGCCAGCGGCACGTTGCCGATCGAGCAGACAAAGCTGAGCAGCGAGATCACCGGGCCGATGACCGGCCCCCACAGCCGCGCCGCGAGCGGGTGACCGGCCAGGAACAGATGCCGCCAGAACGTATCCGGCACCCAGGCCCCGATCGCCCCGGCGATCAGGAGCCCGCCAGCCACGTCGCGGATGACCGCCGCCCACTCCATCACGAAGATCTGGCTGACCGCGGTGTAGCCGTCCCGGCTGAGCAGCCGCCGCCAGAAGCCCCCGCCGGCCGAGATGCTCATGTCCATGGCCGCGTGACCCTCCATGGACCCCGCCAGCCCGCGCTCCGCCTGCCGACGGGCGCCCTCGACGAGTTTGCGCCCGACAAAGGCATTGAACGTTACGCCGACCAGGATGATCATGATGACCCCGCCGGCATATTCCGCCAGGGTGAACTGCCACGAGATCAGCAGCGCCAGGATGATGCCCAGCTCGATCACGAGATTGGTGCTGGCGATCTCGAAGACCATCGCCGCCGTGAAACTGGCGCCCTTGCGGAACAGCGACCTGGCCAGGGCCACCGCCGCGTAGGAGCACGACGACGACGCGGCGCCGAGCCCGGCCGCCAGCGCGAGCGTGGCCGGCCGGTCGCCGCCCAGCCGCCTGGTTATCGCCTCCCGGCGCACCACCGCCTGCACAACCGCGGAGAGCGTGAAGCCGAGGATGAGCGACCAGGTGATCTCCCAGGTCATCGTCCCCGCGACGGCCAGCGCGTGACCGATCGCGTCGAGCACCCGCACGATCGGCCCTCCTTCGCTTGCCGGAGTCCAACCGTACGATCACGGGGGGCCGTACGTCAGGTGCCACACTGTTTGTCGTGAGCGACCGCGTGGTGGTGCTCGGCAGTTGCGGCGCCTGGCCCGAGCCCGGGCGCGCCTGCAGCGGCTTCGTGCTGGAGTACGGCGGGGCCCGGGTCGTGCTCGACCTGGGGAATGGCACGCTGCCGCGGCTGCTGACGCTGCTCGGCTCGTCGGCGGCGGACGGGATCGACGGGGTGATCGTGACGCACGCGCATCCCGACCACATGGTCGACCTGCACGGGCTGCTGCGGGCGCGGTTGTACAGCCGGCGGTCGCCCGCGCCGATTCCGCTGCACGCGCCCGAGCCGGTGCTCTCTCGGCTGATCGGCCTGGAGGACGACGGTGCCGACGTGGTGCGGCGAGCCTTCGACTGGCATCCGCTGCCCGCCCCGCCGCGCCAGATCGGGCCGCTGCGGCTGGAGAGCATGCCGCTGCCGCACTACCTGCCGAATGCGGGCGTCCGGCTGTCCGCGCCGGGCATGGCCGTTGCCTACACCGGCGACACCGGCGTCGATCCCGGGCTGGCCGAGCTTGGCCGCGGCGCCGACCTCTACATCGTCGACGCGACCGACCGGTGGCAGCGCCCCGCCGCGCCGGACGTACCGAAGGGGCCGGCGCTCAACCTGACCGCGCGGGAGGCGGGCGAGGCGGCCGCCGCGGCCGGTGCCCGCCGCCTGCTGCTCACCCACTTCTGGCCGGACAACGACCGGCAGGCCTCGCGCGCCGCTGCGGCGGCCGCGTTCGGCGGCGAGATCCTGATCGCCGAGGAGGGGCTCGAGGTACAGCTGGGACCAGCCGGACCAGAAGGACCAGCGGGCTAAAGGCTGAGAAAGCTTCTTTCGAAAGACGCGCCGCTGGGAGGGGATTTATTCTCACCTGCGGGGGGCTCCGCCCCCCGCATTCCCCCCTTCGCGGGAGGGCTCCGCCCCCCCGCACCCCCCTGAAACCTGCACGGGGTCCGCAGGTCTCGGGGGGCCGAATATGCCGGGGTTCGCAGACCACGGGGACGGTCTGCACGGGGTTCGCTCACCGCCTTTGGCGGTGTGCTCGAGGGGGATGTATGCCCGCGGGGGGACAGCAGTCGAGGCGGGCTCCGGCGCATGCCGGCCCGCTGCGGCCGTGGGAGCGGTACACATTCGTGCTGGCGTTCGTGCTCGTTGCCGTGGGGATCGTGGTGCTCTCGATATCGGGCGTGCATGGTCATCCGCCCGCGCCGCGGGCCCGCAGGAAGCCCGCCGCGGCCGCGATACGGCCCGCGTCAGGCGGCGCAGTTCGGCCCGTGGTGCTGACCGGGCCCGCGAACATCAAGTTCTCGTCCGCCGGACAGAACGCGCGCCTCGCCACCGCGCTCGCCCCGGTGCTGCGGCACGATGCCGGCCACTTGGCGGCGGGGGTCGTCGACGCGGCCACCGGAGCGGTTGCCGTCTACGGGGGCGACCGGGAATTTCACACCGCCAGCATCATCAAGGTCGACATCCTGGCGTCACTGCTGCTGCAGCACCAGTGGTCGAACGCGTCGCTGAGCGCGCACCAGCAGGCACTTGCCGCCGAGATGATCGAGGACTCGAGCGACGGGGCCGCGAACGAACTCTGGGAAGCGGCCGGCCAGGGCCAGGGCGTCAAGGTCGCCAACCAGGAACTCGGCCTGCGGCAGACGACGCCCGGCGACGGCATCTACTGGGGCCTGACCAGCACCACGGTCGATGACCAGCTGCGGCTGCTGACGGACCTCGCCTCGAGTGGCTCGCCGCTCTCGGCGGGCTCGCGGTCCTATGAGCTCGGCCTGATGCGGCACGTGGCGGCGGACCAGGACTGGGGAATCACCGCCGCAGCGGTGCCGGGCACCACGCCGGCGGTGAAGGACGGCTGGCTCCCCGACGGAAGCCCCACCTCATGGGTGATCAACAGCATCGGCGTGATCTCCAGCGGCGGGCATGAGCTGCTCGTCGCGGTGCTGTCCAACGACCAGCCGTCCGAAGCCACCGGGATCGCACAGGTCGACGCGGCCGCGAGGGCCGCGGTCTCGGCGATCGCCCCCGGAAACCGCTAGGTCTCCGGGGGCCATGCCGAGAGCGGAAGCCCGGTCGACGGGTGTTCAGCGCGACGGGATGACGACCGTCTGCATGATCTTGTCGGCGAAGGTCTGCCGCTTGGCGTCCCAGAGCGGGAACAGCCAGCCGATGTAGCAGGCGAGGCTGTCGAGGATGTGGCAAAGGTCGCGCAGGAACGCCTTGGCGGGGCCGATCGGCTGGCCGGTCTGCTCGCTGATCAGGGTCATGTTCAGCACCCGGTTACCCCAGGACTGGCCTGTTCGCCCTGCCATGTACCAGCGGTTGTACGCGGTGAAGGCGATCGCGGCGAGCAGGAAGAGGAGATAGATCGCCGCGTTGTGTGCGGCAACCCCGATGAAGATCAGGATCCAGACGGGGACGATGTCGACGAGGTAACCGCCGGCCCGCTGCAGCCAGTTCGAGTAGTTCCCCGCCGGGCTCGCGTAGCCGCCCTGAGGCGCGCCGTAGCCGCCCGCGGGCTGGCCGTACGCACCGGGCTGGCCGTAGGGGCCGGGCTGCCCGTAACCGGGCGCGGGCTGGCCATACCCGCTCGCGGGCTGCCCGTAGCCCCCGGGCTGCTGGGCGTAACCGGGCGGGGGCGGTGGCGGGCTGCCGTAGCCACCGGATGGGGGTGGCGGGCTGCCGTAGCCACCGGGTGCCTGGCCCCAGCCGTCCGAGGGTCCGGCGTTCCCGCCCGGGGGGTTTTCGTAAGTCATGGACGTGCCTTTCTGGTAACGGAGATCATCGTCTCTGCGTGGACCAATGCGGTGACATCACAGGAGGCCGTAGCGGTGCAGCTGGAATATCCAGCTCATCGCGACCACCACGGCGACCACGTAGCCCACCCGCCGGCGGGCGGCCGGAGACCAGGCGCGCGGCTGCGACACCATTCCGGCGTTCCGCGCAACCAGGATCGGCGCCGTGCCCAGGGTCAGGGCGGCGACGAGGTAGGCCAGCGGGCTTGTCGCGGCCGCGGTCGCCCAGTGCCCGTGCGTGAGGGCAACCGTGGCCGTGGTGAGACCGCAGAACGGGCAGGGCACGCCCGTGAGCGCCCGCAGCGGGCACTCCAGGCCATGGCCTCCGGTATGCGCCAGGATCAGCGGGTACACCGATCCCAGCGCGCCCGCAGCCGCATAGAACATGGTGATGTTCTCGGGTACGGAATATCCCCTGCGGATAATCACCGAGATGCTCCCCGTGCTGCTTTTACCTGCCGTCCATATGACGGCTGTCGCATCGTACGGGTTCAAAGCCGTCGGCCGCCGGGTAAATCCGTCGATAACTCGGTGCGCCGGATGTTAGCCTTGCCCGGCGCGGCACTCGGTGATGTCCTGCTCACACGGTGTCTGGCCGCGAAGTGAACCCGGGGTGAAGCCGCGTGCTGCTGACGATTTCGACCACCCATCAGCCAGCAACCGATCTGGGATTCCTGCTGCACAAGAATCCCGGCCGCCAGCACGTGACCGAGTTCGGGTTTGGCACCGCCCGCGTCGTGTACCCGGAGGCAACCGGCGAGCGCTGCTCGGCCGCGGTGCTCGTGGACATCGACGTGGTCGGGCTGGTCGCACGGCGGCACAACCCGGCGGCCTCCCGGTTCGCGCTGGCCCACTACGTCAACGACCGCCCGTATGCCGCGTCGTCGTTTCTGTCCGTGGCGCTCGGGCGGCTGTTCGGCACCGCGATGAGCGGCCGCAGCAAGGAACGCCAGGAACTGGCGGACCAGCCGATCCCGCTGGAGGCCTCGCTCCCCGTCGTGCCCTGCCGCGGCGGGGAGGATCTGGCCCGCCGGCTGTTCGAGCCACTCGGCTACACCGTCGAGGCACGCGGCCTGCCGCTGGACCCGCAGTTCCCCGACTGGGGCGCCAGCCGGTATCTCGCGCTGCGCCTCGCCGCCACGATCCGGCTGCGCAGCATGCTCGAGCACCTGTTCGTGCTGCTGCCGGTGCTCGACGACGACAAGCATTACTGGGTAGGCGCCGACGAGGTCGGCAAGCTGCTGCGCCGCGGCGGCCAGTGGCTCGCGGCGCACCCCGAGCATGACCTGATCGCCCGGCGTTACCTGCGCCACGACCAGCGGCTCACCAGAGCCGCGCTGGCCGCGCTGTTCGCCGACGACGCGGCCGACCCGGACCGCAGCGACGAGGAGGAGGGCGCTGCCGAGGAGGCGCTAGAGCGTAGCGGCCGGGCCGCGGGGGGGCCTGGGGGGGTCGTCCCCCCGAGGCCAACACTGCACGAGCAGCGGCTGGCCGCCGTGCTCGGGGAGATCACGGCCAGCGGCGCCCGCAGCGTGCTCGACCTCGGCTGCGGTTCCGGCAAGCTGCTCGCCGAGCTGGTGAAGGAGCCCGGTCTGCAGCGGATCGTTGGCCTCGACGTCTCACACCGGGCCCTCGAGGCGGCCGCGCGACGGCTGCACACCAGCTCGATGGCGCCCCGGCAGCGGGAGCGGGTGGAGCTGCTGCACGGCTCGCTGACCTACCGGGACGGCCGGCTGCGCGACTTCGACGCCGCCGCTGTCGTCGAGGTCATCGAGCACCTCGACCCGCCACGGATCGTCGCGTTCGAGAAAGTCGTCTTCGGTCACGCCCGGCCCGGGACCGTGGTCCTCACCACCCCCAATGCGGAGTACAACGCGCTGTTCGCGGGGCTGCCGGCCGGCAGCTTCCGCCACGGCGATCACCGGTTCGAGTGGACCAGGCCGCAGCTGCGCGCGTGGGCGGAGGGGGTCGCGTCGAGGTACGGCTACCGGGTGGAGCTTTCGGGCATCGGGCCGCAGGGCAGCGGTCCCGGCGGCGGCGACCTCGGCTGCCCGTCCCAGCTGGCGGTGTTCCGGCGATGACAGTCCTCGAGCTCCCCGACCTCTCGCTGGTGGCCCTCGTGGGCGTGTCCGGATCCGGGAAGTCGACGTTCGCCGCCCGGCACTTCCTCCCCACCGAGGTCATCTCGTCCGACTTCTGCCGCGGCCTGGTCGCGGACGACCCGAACGACCAGACCGCCACCGCCGACGCGTTCGACGTGCTGAACTACATCGCGGGCAGAAGGCTGGCGGCCGGGCGGCTGACGGTGATCGACGCGACCAGCGTGCAGCCGGCCGCGCGCAGGTCGCTGATCGAGCTGGCCAGGCAGCATCACGTGCTGGCGGTGGCGATCGTCCTCGACCTCTCCGAGGCGGCCTGCGCGGCGCGCAACGCTGCCCGGTCCGACCGCGCTTTCGGCCGGCACGTGCTGCGCCAGCAGCACACCCAGCTGCGCCGGGGGCTGGGCGGCCTGCGCCGGGAAGGGTTCCACCGGGTGTTCGTGCTGCGCAGCGAGGCGGAGGTGGACGCCGCGACGATCGAGCGGCGACCGCTGTGGAACGACCGGAGGGACGATCACGGCCCCTTCGACATCATCGGGGACGTCCACGGCTGCTACGCCGAGCTCGCCGAGTTGCTCGGCAAGCTCGGCTACGCCGTCGACTCCGGCGGCGCCTCCGCGCGCCACCCCGAGGGCAGGACCGCGGTCTTCGTCGGCGACCTCGTCGACCGCGGGCCTGCCACGCCCGCCGTGCTGCGGCTGGTGATGGGCATGACCGCGGAGGGGTCCGGCGTCTCGGTGGCCGGCAATCACGAGGCCAAGCTCGTCAAGGCGCTCCGCGGGCGCAACGTGAACGTCGGTCACGGCCTGGCCCAGAGCCTCGCGCAGCTCGCCGCCGAGCCGCCAGGGTTCAGCGAGCAGGTTGCGTCGTTCGCCGACCGGCTGCTCAGCCACCTGGTGTTCGATGACGGGAAGCTGGTGGTCGCGCACGCCGGGCTGCCGGCAGCCATGCACCGCCGGGCTTCGGCGGCGGTCCGCGCGTTCGCCCTGTACGGCGACACCACCGGGGAGACCGACTCATACGGGCTTCCCGTGCGCTACCCGTGGGCGCAGGACTACCGCGGGCGGGCGATGGTGGTCTACGGGCACACGCCGGTGCCGGAGACCACGTGGGTGAACGGGACGATCTGCCTGGACACGGGGTGCGTCTTCGGCGGCAAGCTCACCGCGCTGCGGTATCCGGAGCGCGAGCTCGTGTCGGTGCCGGCCCGGGAGGTCTACTACGAGCCCGCCCGGCCGCTCGCCGCCGCGGGCGAGGGCCGGGCCGCCGTCGGCAGCGGGGACGCCGGGCGCGAGCCCGGGGAGCTCGACATCGGGGACGTGACCGGCAAGCGGATCATCGAGACCCGGCTCACCGGGTCGACGGTGACCATCCGCGAGGAGAACGCCGCCGCCGCCCTCGA
>JASHQP010000254.1 GCA_030039095.1 Streptosporangiaceae bacterium | reverse complement strand
CCGCGAGCGCGGGACCGCGCGCGATCGCCGCGGCGCATCCGCGCGCGCCGCACTCGCACACCGGCCCGTCGTCCGGGTCGACGACGACGTGCCCGATGTGGCCCGCGTTGCCGGAGGCGCCCTCGATGACCCGGCCGTCCAGGATCAGGCCGCCGCCCACGCCGGTCGACACGACGATGCCCATCACGTTGCCCTTGCCCCGGCCGGCCCCCCGCCAGTGCTCGCCGAGCGTCAGGCAGATCGCGTCGTTGTGCACCCGGACCGGGATGCCGGGCAGCCGCTCTCGCAGCCGGAGGCGCAGCGGGAACGCGCGCCAGGCCGGGATGTAGAGCGGCGACACGACCCCGGCCGGCCATTCCATCGGGCCGCCGCACCCGGCGCCGACGCCGGCCAGCGAGGCGGGAGCGGTGAGCCCGGCCTCGTCGAGCACCCGGTCGACGAGGGCCTCGACGGTGCGCCACAGCTGCTCGGCGTCCACGTCATGCGGCGTCGGAACCTGCGCCCAGGTGACCGGCCTGCCGCCGGTCTCGACCACGCCGACGGCCAGCTTGGTGCCGCCGATATCGACGGCAAGTGCCGGGCCCGACTCGTCCACGCCCAGTCTCCCGAGATGCGCATCACGCCGACATGCACATAGTGTCGAAGGGTGCAGCGACAGAGCCAGCCCACCGCGGCGACAACCCGGTCAGCATCCCCCGCGGCCACGACGCTAGGCGAACTCCACGCCAGTGGTCACGAGTACACCACGGTCAAAGAGGAAATACGGCGGAACCTGCTTGCCCGGTTGCGCACCGGCGACGATGCCTTTCCAGGGATCGTCGGCTTCGGCCAGACCGTGCTGCCGCACCTGGAGCGGGCCATCATCGCCGGGCACGACGTGATCCTGCTCGGCGAGCGCGGCCAGGGCAAGACCCGGCTGATCCGGACGCTGACCAGCCTGCTCGACGAGTGGACGCCGGTGGTCGACGGCTGCGAGATCAACGACCACCCGTACGCCCCGGTCTGCGCCAGGTGCCGCCGGCTGGCCGCCGAGCAGGGCGACGACCTGGCCATCACGTGGCGCAACCGCGACGACAGGTACGGCGAGAAGCTCGCGACCCCGGACACCAGCGTGGGCGACCTGATCGGCGACATCGACCCGGTCAAGGTCGCCGAGGGCCGGACGCTCGGCGACCCCGAGACGATCCACTTCGGCCTGCTGCCGCGGACGAACCGTGGCGTGTTCTGCCTGAACGAGCTCCCCGACCTGGCGGAGCGGATCCAGGTGTCCCTGCTCAACGTGCTCGAGGAACGCGACATCGGCGTCCGCGGCTACGCGCTGCGGCTGCCGCTCGACCTGGTCCTGGTGGCGAGCGCCAACCCGGAGGACTACACCAACCGCGGCCGCATCATCACCCCGCTGAAGGACCGGTTCGGCGCCGAGATCCGCACCCACTACCCGTTGTCGCTGGACGCCGAGCTCGCGCTGATCCGTCAGGAGGCGGAGATCGCCTGGCATGGTCAGGAGCCCGGCGCGGTGCTGCCCGATCACCTCATCGAGGTGATCGCGAGGTTCACCCGCCTGGTCCGGTCCTCGCCCGCCGTGGACGCGCGCTCGGGGGTGTCGGCGCGGTTCGCGATCGCCGCGGCCGAGGCCGTCTCGGCGTCGGCGGTGCGCCGCGCGGCAATCACCGGCGAGAGCCAGCCGGTCGCCAGGGTCTGCGACCTTCCTGCCGTGGTGAGCACGCTGCGCGGCAAGGTCGAGTTCGAGGTCAGCGAGGAGGGCCGGGAGCAGGAGGTGCTCGATCACCTGCTGCGGCGCGCGATCGCCGAGACCTTCCGCGCCTCGCTCGGCAGCGCCGACATGACCGGGCTGCTGGCGAAGTTCACCGAGGGCGGCAGCGTGGAATCCGGTGAGCTGGTCCCGGCCGACGACCTGCTCCGCAGGATCGGGGACGTCCCCGGCCTCGCCAAGATCATGGAGCGGCTGTCGATGGACGGCAGCGAATCGTTCGGCCAGGCGGCGGCCGCGCTCGAGTTCGCGATGGAGGGCCTGTACCTCATGCGCAGGCTCTCCAAGGACGAGATCGACGGTGGCAGCGTCTACCGGACCTGAACAAGAGCCTTGAACGTTACCGTCCGGGCGAATCTGGCAAGGAGGCTGGGAACGTGAGCGGCGGTTATCGCTACGGTCCCTATCACGACGGGCCTGACCCGCTCGAGCCGCCGTACGACGTGCGCGGGGCAGTGGACGAGCTCGGCGACTCGGTGCTGGACGGATCCGATCCGGCCAGCGCGCTGCGGGACCTGCTGCGCCGCGGCATGTCCGGCCACAAGGGCCTGGACGACCTGCTCCGCCGGGTCCGCGAGCGCCAGCGCGAGCTGCGCGACCGGGGCCGGCTCGACGGAATCCTGGAGCAGGCTCGCGCGCTGCTGGACACCGCCGTCGGGCAGGAGCGCGCCGAGCTGTTCCCGGATCCCGCCGACGAGGCGCGGCTGCGCGAGGCCGAGCTCGACGAGCTGCCGCGGGACACCGCACGAGCGATCAGGCGGCTCGACAACTACGACTGGCGTAGCAATGCGGCCAGGGAGACCTTCGAGAAGCTGAAGGACCTGCTGCGCCGCGAGGTGCTCGACAGCCAGTTCCGCGGGATGAAGCAGAGCCTGCAGCAGCAGGACCCCGAGGCCATGCAGCGGGTCAAGGACATGATGGCCGCGCTCAACGAGATGCTCGACGCCGACGCCCGCGGCACGCACACGCAGCAGGACTTCGACGACTTCATGCAGCAGTACGGGGACCTGTTCCCCGAATCGCCCAGCAACCTCGACGAGCTCGTCGACTCCCTGGTCCGCCGGATGGCGGCGGCGCAGCGGCTGCTCAGCTCGCTCACCGACGCCCAGCGCGACGAGCTGGCCGCGCTGATGGCGCAGACGCTCGAGGATGCCGGGCTCGCCGCCGAGATGAGCAGGCTGTCCGGCGCGCTGCGGGCCCGCCGCCCGGACATCGACTTCGACGGGTGGCCGGGCGAGCAGATGACCGGTGACATGCCGCTCGGCCTGTCCGAGGCCACCACCGCGCTGTCCGAGCTCGCCGACCTGACCGAGCTCGAGGATGCGCTGCGCCAGGACTACCCGGGCGCCAGGCTCGACGACATCGACGAGGAGGCGATCAGGCGCGCGCTGGGCCGCCAGGCGGTCGACGACATGGAGGCGCTGCGCCAGATCGAGCGGGAGCTGGAGCGGCAGGGTTACCTGCAGCGGACCGACGGCAAGCTGGAGCTCACCCCCAAGGCCGTGCGCAGGCTGGGCGACACCGCGCTGCGCCGGGTGTTCGCCGACCTGCCGGAGGGCGGCACGGGCGACCATGACCAGCACGACGCGGGGCAGGCCGGGGAGTACACCGGCAGCACCCGGCCGTGGAGCTTCGGCGACGAGCAGGCGATCGACGCCCCGACGACCGTCCGCAACGCGCTGCTGCGAGCCGGTCTGCCCGAGGCTGGATCGGAGGCCGACGCACCAGCCCGGGTCCGGCTGTCGGTCAGCGACTTCGAGGTGAGCGAGACCGAGCGGCGCACGTCGGCGGCCGTCTGCCTGCTCGTGGACCTGTCGTACTCGATGGCGCTGCGCGGCACGTGGGGAGTGGCGAAGCAGACCGCGCTGGCGCTGCACGCGCTGATCCGCACCAGGTACCCGCAGGACGCGATCCAGGTGATCGGCTTCTCGAACTACGCGCGCGAGCTGCGCGAGACCGACCTCGCCGGGCTCGGCTGGGACATGGTCCAGGGCACCAACCTGCACCACGCGCTGATTCTGGCCGGGCGGTTCCTCGACCGCAGGCCCGAACATAACCCGGTTGTGATCGTGGTCACCGACGGCGAGCCAACCGCCCACCTGCGCCGGGACGGCCAGTTCTGGTTCGACTGGCCGCCCTCCCCCGAGACGCTCGAGCTGACCCTGGCCGAGGTGGACAAGATGACCAGGCGCCGGGCCACGATGAACGTGTTCATGCTGGCCGAGGACGAGCGGCTGACCGCCTTCGTCGAGGAGGTGGCGCGGCGCAACGGGGGCAGGGTGCTCAGCGCGGTGCCGGAAAACCTGGGCGAGTATGTGGTCCGGGACTTCTTGCGATCTCGCAGGAATGGCAGGGGATAGATTTTACTTTGGTCCCTTTTGGGAACCCCTCCGCGCCGCGTCCCGCCGTAGTACCGTGCCGCAGGTAGTCATCGATGGCGTTAAGAAGGATGGCCGGTGGCGCGTGACGCCGCGGCCCTCTTAGGAGGAAACAGTGAGTTCTGCAAGCGTGTCCAGCGGCACGTCGGCCAGCAGGAAGCCGCTGATCATCATCCTGGCGGTGATCGGCATTGTGGCCATCATCGTCGGCATCCTGTACCTGGTCGGCGGGAGCGCGGTTCCGCACTTCCTGGTGGCGGGCAGCCACGTCAAGGGCAAGGGCCACCACCTGGCCCGCGGCGGCGTAGCGATCGTTGTCGGCATTGCGGCCCTGATCGGCTCCTGGTTCGCGACCAAGTCGAAGTCCAGCTAGTCAGTTCCGGCGGGTACCCTCCCGCCTTCTGTGCGGCTCCGGGTCCCGGAATTCCGGGACCCGGGTCCCAGGGGCGCAGGTCCGGCCCTATGCGGACCGTAACGGCGCCCTGCGGCTTCAGTAAGCTCGACCTGGTAAGTGGGCTCAGCCCATCTCTAGGAGGAGCACGTGAGTTCTGCAAGCGCGCCAGATGGATCGGCAGGCCGCGGGCCGCTGGTGATCATTCTGGCTGTTATCGGAATCCTGGCGATCATCGCGGGCATCCTGTACGTGTCCGGGGCCGCCAACTCAATGCATTTCATGTCTGGCTCGTCCCATCATGGCCATCATCTCATCCGGGCCATCGTCTCGTTCGTGGTGGGCATAGCGTTCCTGATCGGGGCGTACATCGCGAAGTCCCGGCCGCCGACCGCGAGCACGGGCAACGCGCCGGGCAGCACCAGCGGCAACGCCAGCGCGAGCGGAACGTAGCCGAGGCCGGCCTGCACCCGGCGGGCAGTCGGCCTGCACCCGGCGGGGCGCCCACGCGGCCGATCCCCGGGCGCCCACCGCGGCCGATCCCCCGGGCGCCCACGCGGCCGATCCCCCGGGGCGCGGCCGCCGCCTGAACCTCCGGTTCTAAGATCGGCACATGTCTTTCACCGACAAGCTTGTGCTCTGGCTGCACATCGGCTTTGCGATTTTCACGATCGGCCCGGTGACGGTGGCGATTATGTCGACGCCCCGTTACATCCGGAAGCGCAATCTGGTGATCATCAGGTATCTGTACCGGACCACGACAATCTTCCTGATCGCATCGCTCGGTGTGCTGATCTTTGGCTTGGTTCTGGCCCAGATGAAGCACGATTTCGCGAAACCGTGGCTGACCGTCTCGCTCACCCTGTTCGTGGTCGCCCTGGTGCTGCTCTTGCTGATCATGCGCGATCAGCACCGTGCGATCGGCATCCTGGAGGACGCCAAGGCTACGGCGGCCGAGGCCGCAGCGCAGAACACGGAGGCGGCCGGGCCGGGCCCGGAAGCCGCGCCCGGCGGGGCGGACGACGCGGCGCAGCCCGCCCCGGTGCTCGCCGACGCGCCGGTGACCGCCGGCACCCACCTCGGCCACGTGGAACGCGGCCGGATCGCCAGCATGGGCGGGGTGGTCGCGCTGATCTGGCTCGTGATCCTGGTCTTGATGGTCTGGAACCACTGACCCGGATCGGGATGCTTTCCGTACTTCGCGCTGGCCCGTTATAGTCCGCCATGATCTAGGAGACTTTCGCGCAGTATCTGCGCGAAAGGCTCCTAGATCTTTTAGTGACGGCCCCCCGGCGCGGGTGACGGCCCCCCGGCGCGGGTGACAGACCCTGGTGCGGGTGGGGGCTGCGGCGGGCGCGCTAGCCGAGGGCGGAGCGGAGGTCCTCGAGCAGGTCCTCGCAGGTCTCGATGCCCACCGAGAGCCGGACCAGGTCGGGCGGGACCTCCAGTGCCGAGCCGGCGGCCGACGCGTGGGTCATCCGCCCCGGGTGCTCGATCAGCGACTCCACGCCGCCGAGCGACTCGCCGAGCGTGAACAGCCGGGTCCGGCTGCACAGCGCCACGGCCTCGGCCTCCCCGCCAGCCGACCGGAACGACACGATCCCGCCGAAGCCGCGCATCTGCTTGGCCGCCACCTCGTGGCCGGGGTGCGCGGCGAGCCCGGGGTAGAACACCTCGGCGACCCCCGGGTGCGCGGCCAGCATGTCGGCCACCCGCTGAGCGTTCTCGCAGTGACGGTCCATCCGCACGCCGAGGGTCCGGATCCCCCGCAGCGTGAGCCAGGCATCGAACGGGGCACCAGCGGCTCCCGTCGCGTTCTGGGTGAAAGCGAGTTTCTCGGCCAGGCCGGCGTCGGCGAGCACCAGTGCTCCGCCCACCACGTCGGAGTGACCGCCAACGTACTTCGTGGTGGAATGCACCACCACGTCCGCGCCGAGCGCCAGCGGCTGCTGCAGGTACGGGGACGCAAACGTGTTGTCGACGACGAGCAGCGCGCCCGCCTGGTGCGCGATATCCGCGAGCGCGGTGATGTCGGCGATCGAGAGCAGCGGGTTCGTCGGTGTCTCCACCCAGACGAGCCGGGCCGGCTTGTCCTGCAGCGCGTTGCGGACGGCGGCCGGGTCCGACACCGGCACCGGGCGGTAGGACACACCCCAGTTCTGGAAGACCTTGTCGATCAGCCGGAAGGTTCCGCCGTACGCGTCGTGCGGGATAAGCACGTGATCGGACGGCCGGCATACGGTCCGCAGCAGGCAGTCCTCGGCGGCCATCCCGGAGGCGAAGGCCAGCGCGCGGGCACCGCCCTCGAGCGCGGCCAGGCACTCCTCGAGCGCTCCCCGGGTCGGGTTGGCGGTACGCGAGTACTCGTAACCCTCGATCCAGCGCCCCGCGCCCGTGCCGCCGCCGCCGCGCGGCGCACCGACCCCGTCCTGCTTGTACGTGGAGACCTGGTAGATCGGCGGGACCACGGCGCCGGTCGCCGGATCGGGCTCCTGGCCCGCATGGATCGCCAGGGTCTCGAATCCGTCAATGCTCATTGCCTTGTCCCGCCCCCATCGTGGGTTGTCAGTCCGGGCCGGCCGCCAGGTACGTCAGCACATCTTGCCGTGTGATCATTCCGGCCGGCTTGCCTTCCACAAGAACAACAGCAGCCCCAGCCTTTTCCATCGCGTGCACCGCGCTGCTGACCGGCTCGCCGGACCCGACCATCGGCAGCGGCGCCGACATGTGCCCGCTCACCGCGTCCTGCGGCCGGGCCCGGCCGGAGACCAGCGCGTCGAGCAGGTCGCGCTCCACGATCGACCCGATCACCTCGGCCGCCATCACCGGCGGCTCTGCGCTCAGCACGGGAAGCTGCGACACGTCATACTCGCGCAGGCTCTCGATGGCCGCGGCCACGGTCTCGGCGGGGTGTGCGTGCACGAACGGCGGCAGGCCGCCCTGCTTTCCCCTGAGCACGTCCGCGACCCGCGGCTCCGCCGTCTCCGAGGAGAGGAACCCGTAGTCGGCCATCCACTCGTCGTTGAAGATCTTCGCCAGGTAACCGCGGCCGCCGTCCGGGAGCAGCACCACGATCACGCCGCCCGGTCCCGCGGACGCGGCGACCCTCGCCGCGGCGACCGCGGCGAGCCCGCTCGAGCCGCCGACGAGCAGCGCTTCCTCACGGGCCAGCCGGCGCGTCATCCGGAACGACTCGGCGTCGCTGACCGCGATGATCTGGTCGCATATGTTCTTGTCGTAGGTCTCAGGCCAGATGTCCTCTCCGACGCCTTCGACCAGGTACGGGCGGCCGCCGCCGCCGGAGTACACCGAGCCTTCGGGGTCGGCGCCGACGATGCGGACCCGGCCTCCGGAGACCTCCTTCAGGTACCGGCCGGTCCCCGAGATCGTGCCGCCGGTGCCGATCCCGGCCACGAAGTGGGTGACGGTCCCGTCGGTCTGCGCCCAGATCTCCGGGCCGGTGGTCTGGTAGTGCGACGCCGGGTTGTCGGGGTTCGTGTACTGATTGGGCTTCCAGCCGCCGTCGGTCGTAGCGGCCAGCCGGTCGGATACCGAGTAGTACGAGTCAGGGTGGTCGGGGGGCACGCTGCTCGGGCACACGACGACGTCGGCGCCGTAGGCGCGCAGCACGCTGATCTTGTCCTGGCTGACCTTGTCCGGGCACACGAACAGGCACCTGTAGCCCTTTTCCTGGGCCACGATCGCGAGGCCGATCCCGGTGTTGCCCGACGTCGGCTCCACGATCGTGCCGCCCGGGCGCAGCGCTCCGGACGCCTCCGCCGCCTCGACCATCCGCAGCGCGATCCGGTCCTTCACCGAGCCGCCGGGGTTGAAGTACTCCACCTTGGCCAGCACATCGGCCTGGCTCGGCTGGGCCACGCGCCGCAGCCTGACCAGCGGCGTGTTGCCGAACATCTCGATAAGCGAGTCGTGTACCTGCATCTCACCCCACCCTGCCCTTGGCAACTGAAGGTATCCCACCTAGCCATGCGCCCAGGCCAGGATGGGCGGACGGGCTGGGTTGGATGAAAATAGATGCAGACACGACATAAGCTACTGTCGAGTAAACAACGAGTTTGGGAGTCCGCCATGCCCGAAGCAGTCATCGTCGCCACCGCGCGCTCACCGATCGGCCGCGCGTTCAAGGGTTCGCTGACCAGCATCCGCGCCGATGACCTGACCGCGCAGATGATCACCGCGGCCCTGGCCAAGGTCCCGCAGCTGGATCCGGCCCACATCGGCGACCTGATACTCGGCTGCGGGCTGCCGGGTGGCGAGCAGGGCTACAACATGGCCCGCGAGATAGCGGTCATGCTCGGCCACGACCACCTGCCGGGAACCACCATCACGCGGTACTGCTCGTCCTCGCTGCAGAGCACCCGCATGGCGTTCCACGCGATCAAGTCGGGCGAGGGCGACGCGTTCATCTCGGCCGGCGTCGAGTGCGTGAGCCGGTTCGCCAAGGGCAGCAGCGACAGCTGGCCGGACACCAAGAACCCGGTTTTCGGCGCGGCCGAGGAGCGCTCGGGCAAGCTGGCCGAGGGCGGCGCCCCGGTGTGGCACGACCCGCGCGAAGACGGCCAGATCCCGGACATCTACATCGCGATGGGCCAGACCGCGGAGAACGTCGCCGGCGTGCGCGGCATCTCGCGGCTGGAGCAGGACGAGTTCGGCGTGCGATCCCAGAACCTGGCCGAGAAGGCGCTGGCCGACGGGTTCTGGCAGCGGGACATCACGCCGGCCACGCTGCCGGACGGCACGGTGGTGTCCGCGGACGACGGGCCGCGCGCTGGCACCACGCTGGAGAAGGTGTCCACGCTGCAGCCGGTGTTCCGGCCGGACGGAACGGTGACCGCCGGCAACTGCTGCCCGCTGAACGACGGCGCCGCCGCGGTGATCGTGATGAGCGACACGAGGGCGGCCGAGCTCGGCATCACGCCCCTGGCGCGGATCGTTGCCACCGGGGTGACCGCGCTCTCGCCCGAGATCATGGGCCTCGGCCCGGTCGAGGCGTCGCGGCAGGCCCTTGCCAGGGCGGGGATGACGATCGACGACATCGACCTCGTGGAGATGAACGAGGCGTTCGCCGCCCAGGTGATCCCCTCGTACCGCGACCTCGGCATCGAGGAGGACAAGCTGAACGTCAACGGCGGCGCGATTGCCGTCGGCCACCCGTTCGGCATGACCGGCGCGAGGATCACCTCGACGATCCTGAACAGCCTGGCCTTCCACGACAAGACGTTCGGCCTGGAGACCATGTGCGTCGGCGGCGGCCAGGGGATGGCAATGATCTTCGAGCGGCTGACCTGAGAACCTCTTCATCCGCCGGCCTCGCTCGGAGGACACGGACAGCAGCGGGGAGGATGAAAAGAGTTCTTTGCGTGGTTCGCGGGCCTGCCCAAACGTTGTGTTACGCCAACGGTGACATCCGGGGGTTGTCAGGGGCGCTGCCGTGGTGCAGGCTCGTCTGAAAGGGGTTCACCCCGCCCCGCTGCCTGGAGGTGTCACTTGTCGCTGACCCACTCTCCGGAGATGCACAAGAACCTGATCGCCCGCATCCCCACGGTCACCGGCCGTGACCTCCGAGAGTGGTTCTCCAGGCTCGAGTCTGGGCCAGCGTTCCTTCGCTGCGCCGAACGTGCCCATTGGCTGGCCGACGAGCACGGTCTGACGCATGGCTACGCCAGCGCGATCGTGCACGAGTACGAGGTGCAGCGGCGAAGCAGGCTGAACAGCGCCTGACGTGGACCCGCAGCGCGTCAGGGAGTTCCTGCGTGTCCACCACCACGCGGTGCTGGCCACGATCAGGAAAGACGGGCGCCCGCAACTGTCGCCGGTGACCGCCGGCGTGGATGACGAGGGGCGGATCCTGGTCAGCACCAGGGAGACCGCCATGAAGACCAAGAACCTGGCGCGTGATCCGCGCGCCGCGGTCTGCCTGCTCAACGACGGCTTCTTCGGAGAGTGGGTCCAGGCAGAGGGCACGGCCGAGATCGTCCCCCTGCCGGAGGCGATGGACCTCCTCGTGGACTACTACCGGCGCATCTCCGGCGAGCACCCCGACTGGGACGAATACCGGGCGGCGATGCGCCGCGATCGCCGGGTCATGGTCAGGATCACGATCACCCGCGCCGGGCCCGACGCGAGCGGCTGACACTTCTGACCGCTTCAGGCGCGGTATGCGGCCCGTTCGCAAAAGCAAATGCAGCAGCAAATGCAAAGGTTCGTGCAATGGCACGTGCAATAGCACGTGTAAGTGCTGCAGGATGGGACCACGCAAAAGCTGCGTAACGGGATAACGCAGCTTTATCTCTGCTTACGGCAATGGCCGGTGCACCCAGTCGGCAAGGGCGCCTTACAGTATACTCTATTATTGACTGAACGATCAGCCATGCGAACGCCATGACCTGCGAAAACGGCGCTGATCCGCTTGTACCCCCGGTCGGAGTCGAACCGACACTGGGGACCCTTTTAGGGGGCCGGCCTCTTCCCTTGGGCTACGGGGGCTCAGAGATGATACCTCGCGCCGTTCAGATAATTCACGGATAATGGATTTACGGTGAGTCCGATTCTCGCCCAAAGGCACCTATCCAATTAATGTCATCTAGTCGAGCAGATACGCCGTGTAACTGCTCTACGCGAACAAATACACTCTGTAAGCAGATCGGCCGTGCGATGGGGATCGTTACATCCCCGCGTGAAGCCGAGCGCGCCGGAACACGTCATCTAGCATGACGCCGGTCACGCGGCCGGTAAAGGTGTTCTGCTGGCTCGGGTGATAGCAGCCGATAACCAGCAGCGGCCCGGCGCTCCCGTGCGGCACCAGAGCCTCGGCGCCGTGACCGAACGCAGGCCTGGGGCGGGGCACGAGAAAGCCCGCCGCTGCAAGCAGCGGCCAGGTCGCCTGCCAGGCGAAGTGGCCCAGACACACGATCACGCGAAGGTCGCTGGCAACCAGGCCGAACTCGGCCGTCAGCCAGGGCGCGCAGGCATCCCGTTCGGCCACCGACGGCTTGTTCTGCGGCGGCGCGCACCGCACCGCGGCGACCATGCGCGCACCGAGCAGGCGCTGCCCGTCCCCGGCCGCCGTGCTGGTCTCCTGGACGGCCAGGCCGGTCCGCCACAGCGACGCGTACAGCACGTCGCCGCTGCGGTCGCCGGTGAAGATCCGCCCGGTCCTGTTGCCGCCGTGCGCCGCGGGCGCGAGGCCCACGATCAGCACGCGCGGCCGCTCCGCCCCCCAGCCGGGAACCGGCCGTCCCCAGTAGCGCTCTGACGCGAACGAACGCCGCTTTTCGCCCGCGACCCGCTCCCGCCACTCGACCAGCCTGGGACAGGCGCGGCACACCGACTGCCGCGCGGTGAGCTCGGCCAGGGTCCCGGCCGTCGCCGCGAGTGCGCGCACGCCGGCCGGATCCTCGGCCACCGGGGTGGCGGGCGTCGCCGGGTCATCCGGCCATCCGGTTCCCGGCGGCACCGGGATCCCGGGCTGCACCGGGATCCCGGGCTGCACCGGGATCCCCGGCTGCCCCGCCCCGGCCGTCATCGGCCCGTCGCCAGCGACCAGGCAATGCCGTCCAGGATGTCGTGCTCGCTGGCCACGACGTCGGCAAAGCCGAATCTGGTCATGATCCGGTCGAGCACCAGCGCACCGCCGCCGATCACGTCGACCCGGCCCGGGTGCATGACGGGGATCGCCGCGCGCTGCTCGCGGGTCTGGCTGAGCATGGCCTCGGTCACCTCGTGCACCTGGGCGGCCGGAATGACCGCGTGATGGATCCTTGCGGGGTCGTAGCCAGGGAGCCGCAGCGCGATCCCGGCGACCGTGGTGACGGATCCGGCCAGGCCGATCAGCGTGCGGGCACCGGCCACCGGGACCTTCGCCGCCACCACATCCAGCGCCGCCTCGACATCCGCCGCTGCCGCCGAGATCTGGGCGGGCCGCGGCGGGTCGTCGTGCAGATGCCGCTCGGTCAGCCGGACGCAGCCGATGTCTACCGACAGCGCAGCGGCGAGATGGGCCGCGTCCGGCCCCTCAGCCCCGACCGCGAACTCCGTGGACCCACCGCCTATGTCCACCACCAGGTACGGCGGCGGTAGCTCAGCGAGCCGCTCAGCCACGTCTGGCATCGGCGCGCCGGCCGCCGGCGGGTGCGCCGGGGCGAGCTCGGCTGTCGCGCCGGTGAACGAGAGCCGGGCCTCCTCGTCGCCGCTGAGCACCTCGGGAGCCACGCCGAGGATCTCGAGGACTCCGGCCGCGAACTCCCCGGCGTTCGCTGCGTCCCTGGTGGCGCTCGTCGCGACGATCCGGACGAGCGTGGCCGAGGCTTGCTCGATCGCGCCGGCGTAGTCCTCGAGCACCCGGAACGTACGGGTCAGCGCCTCGGGCGCCAGCCGGCCCGTGGCGTCCACCCCCTGGCCGAGCCGGACGATCTCCATGCGGCGGGCCAGATCGTCGAGCCTTCCCGCCCCGGGATCCACGTCGGCGATGAGCAGGCGGAGCGAGTTGGTGCCGCAGTCGATGGCGGCGACGCGAACCGCGCCGGCCCCGTTCACGGGGTGACGCACGGGCCCGCACCCCACCAGTCTCCGGCTGCCGCCAGGCCCTCGCGCCCCAGCGGATTCGCCCCGGGCACGGCGAGCTCGTGCGCGACGAGCGCGTGCAGGCATTTCACCCGGTCCGGCATGCCGCCCGCGCTCGGCGTGCCGGGCGGGAGCGGCGCCACGCCCACGATCCGGGCCGCCTCGTCCCGCCTTGTCAGGTAGTCGCGGTGCGCCGCGAGGTACGCGCGTTCGAGCTCGGGGTCTCCTCCCAGCCGCCGCGTCATCTCCTTCATCAGCCCGCCGGCCTCGAGCCGGCTCACCGCGGCGGCCGCGCGCTGGCAGGTCAGGTAGTAGAGCGTCGGGAACGGGGTGCCGTCGGGCAGCCGCGGCGCCGTCTCCACGACGTCCGGCAGGCCGCACGGGCAGCGGTGCGCAACCGCCAGCAGCCCGCGGGGCTCCCGGCCGAGCTGGAGCGCGACGGCCGCGGTATCCGTTGCGGACGGCGCCGCGGAAGACCGGGTCACTTCGCCGGGCTCTTGTCCGCCTGCTGCACCGACGTCCACAGCCGCTCGTACCATGGCTTGCCGGGCGCCCGGTCCGCGGTGGCCTTCGGCCGGGACGGCTGCGGGTTGATGACCACGTAGCACGTCTGCCTCGGCAGGCACATGTGCAGCTTGCTTTCTGCCTGCTGTTCCACGTAGGCGTTGCTGCTCAGTTCCTCCTTCTGCTTCTGCAGCACGCCGAGCTTGGCCGCGATCGCCTCCCGCTGCACCTCGAGCTGGTCGATCTGCCGGCGCTGGGCGATGTACTCACGCACGGGATACGCAAGGCTCAGCGCGATCGCGCAGAGCACAACCGCCAGCAGCGCCGCCCGGGTCGTCAGCCGTGACCGGTCCGGCTGCTGCGGCGCGCGCGGGCCGCCGCCGGCCTGACCCGGCCGGCCCGCTGGCTGGGTCATCGCCCACTAGCTGCCGAGCGCGGGAAGGCCGCTCTCCCGGCGTAGGAGGCGGCGTCGCCGAGCAGCTCCTCGATCCGGAGCAGCTGGTTGTACTTGGCGACGCGCTCTGACCTGGCGGGCGCCCCGGTCTTGATCTGGCCGGCGTTGGTGGCCACCACCAGGTCGGCAATCGTCGTGTCCTCGGTCTCACCGGACCGGTGGCTGATGACGCAGCTGAACCCGCTCCGCTGCGCGAGCGCGATCGCGTTCAGCGTCTCGGTCACGGTTCCGATCTGGTTGAGCTTGACCAGCAGCGAGTTCGCCGTGCGCCCGGCGATGCCGCGGCGCAGCCGCTCCGGGTTGGTGACGAAGATGTCGTCGCCCACGATCTGCACCCGGCTCCCCAGCCGGGCGGTGAGCTCGCTCCAGCCCTGCCAGTCCTCCTCGCCGAGAGGGTCCTCGATCGACACGATCGGGTACGCGTCCAGCCATTCCGCGTAGATCCCGGTCATCTCGGCGGCGGTCCGCTGGCTGCGCTCGAACCGGTATCCGCCCTCGGAGTAGAACTCGGACGCGGCCGCGTCGAACGCGAGCGCGACGTCCTCGCCCGGCTCGAGGCCCGCCTTGCCGATCGCCTCGACGATCAGGTCGAGCGCGGCCCGGTTGTTCCCCAGGTCGGGGGCGAACCCGCCCTCGTCGCCGACGCCGGTCGACAGGCCGTGCTGCTTGAGCACGGACTTCAGCGAGTGGTAGGTCTCTGCCCCCATGCGCAGCGCGTCGGCAAACGTGCCGGCGCCGACCGGCAGCACCATGAACTCCTGAACGTCCACGTTGTTGTCCGCGTGCGCGCCGCCGTTGAGGATGTTCATCTGCGGCACGGGCAGCACGTGGGCGTTCGGGCCGCCGAGGTAGCGGAACAGCGGGAGCCCGGCGGATTCGGCCGCCGCCCTGGCCACGGCCGTGCTGACGCCGACGATCGCGTTCGCGCCGAGGCGTGACTTGTCCGGCGTCCGGTCGAGGTCGATGAGTGCCTGGTCGATCAGCCGCTGGTCACCGGCGTCGTAGCCGAGCAGCACCGGCTGGATCTCATCGATCACGCCCTGGACGGCCTTGGTGACCGCTTTGCCGCCGTATTCGGCGCCGCCATCCCTGAGCTCGACCGCCTCGAACGCCCCGGTCGAGGCGCCACTGGGTACCCCCGCACGGCCCAGCGTGCCGTCGTCGAGCACGACCTCGACCTCGAGCGTGGGGTTGCCGCGCGAGTCCAGAATCTGCATGGCGTGGATTGCTTCGATGGAGGACAACAAAGACTCCTGGCGAGGCTGATGACATGTCCGATTGGAGCCTAGTGGAGCGGCAGCGGGCTCACGCACTGGCCACGCCGGCCTCAGGTCGTTCGGGCCCGCTGCTCCCAGGCCACGACGCGGTCGCGGTAGGCACGGGCCGCGGCGCGCAGCTCGAGCTCGGGGTCGAGGCCGGCCTCCCGGGCGCGCGTCACCAGCGCGAACAATTCCGCGCCGAGCTCGCTGGGG
>JASHQP010000253.1 GCA_030039095.1 Streptosporangiaceae bacterium | reverse complement strand
GAGCAGGGCCAGCGTGACGGCGGGCGGCGACCCGGTCGCGCGGGCGTGGGCGTCCGCCCGGTCCCGGAGTTCCTCGTGCCACTGCGCCCACCGGATGCGGGGCAGGCTCCCGGCCTGGTCGGCGGGCTGGCGTGGCGGCCGGTCCAGCAGGGTCTCACCGACCAGGGGAAAGGCGCTGACCCCGGTAACTGCCTCTTTCCGCCGGGCCACGGCGTCCCGGTGCGCCTCGCGGCTGGCCGCGAGCTCGTCGGCGACCAGGCCGCCGGCCAGGGCGGCACGCAGGCCGCCCGCCCGCTCGATGTCCTGGAACCGGGCCCAGGCGCGGATGGCCAGCTGATCGCTGAGGTTCTCGACGTACCAGGACCCGCCCGCGGGGTCGATGACGCTGGCGATGTGAGACTCCTCGGCGAGCAGGGCGTGGATGTTCCTGGCCACTCGGCGGGCCAGCCGGTCTGGCTGGCCGATCGCGGCGTCGAAGGGAAACACGGTCACCGCGTCGGCGCCGCCGACCCCGGCCGCGAAACAGGCGAGCGTCGCCCGCAGGATGTTGTTCCACGGATCGCGGCGCGTGAGCATCGGCCACGAGGTCACCGCGTGCTGCCGCTGGCCGGCGGCGCCGGCCGGGACGCCGCACAGCTGCAGGACCCGGCTCCAGATCCGGCGAGCGGCACGCAGCTTGGCGATCGTCGCGAACTGATCGGCGGTCGCGGCGAACCGGAACTCCAGCTGCCCGGCCGCGGCCGCACCGGACAGCCCTGCCGCGTGCATCGCGCGCAGGTACTCGGCCCCGGCCGCCATGCAGAACCCGAGCTCCTGGGCGTCGGTGCCGCCGGCCTCGTGAAACGGCAGCGCGTCGGCGACGATCGCACGGATCCCGGGCAGTTCCGCCGAGCAGCGGCCGGCCAGAACGGCGGCGGCGTCCAGGCCCGCGTCGTCTCCGGTCCGGGCCAGCACGCCGAGCGGATCGGCGCCCAGACAGCCGGCGAGGGCGCCGGCCGCCACGCCCCGGCTGGCGGCGACCTCGAGGAACGTCTCCGCGGCCTCGGCGAACCGCGCGCCCGCGTCCAGGATGACCGGGGCCAGGTCGAGGTAGACGTCGGCGAGAACGTCGGGCAGCGCGTCGATGGGGATCTGGCCGTCGCCAACCCCCAGCCACAGCGAGGTGACTCCTCCCTCCAGGTCCTCCGTGACCTGTTCGCGGGCCGCCGCCGGGTCCGGGTGCTCGTGACGCTGCCGGATGTCCCAGCCGGAGCGATGACCGGCGGCCGTGCTCCCGCGGACGAACGGAGCCTGCCCGGGGTAACCAGGATCCGGGCGGCCGTCATCGGCCACGTAGAGCGGGGAGATCTCGATGCCATCCGCGGTGATGGTCGCCAGTTCCCGCTCCGGAGCGTCGCCGGGGCCGTCTGAGAGACCGAGTACCTTGGCGACCAGTCGCTGCCACTGCTGCCGGGTGGCCGCCGGGAATTCGGCCGCCAGGGCCAGGTCGCCGGGCTCCTGCTGGCCGGGCTCCTGCTCGATCACTTCGGTCCTGCCTGGAGCAGGATGGTCTGCAGAGCCGGATGGCCGGGATGCAGCAGAAGCTGCATCCCCGAGCGGCCGCTCAGCACCTCATGCCACGCGCTCGCGATCAATGAACCGGTGCCCAGCGTGTTGAGCCGCCAGGAGAACCACCTGTTCAGTATGACAGATCTGCAGGTAGACACCTGTCATCTGACCACCTTTGACACATACACCTCTAGCCGAGGTAGGTCCGGCGAAGCCGGACCTCGCCCGGGCTGGGGCGAAGCCCCGCTGGGTTGTGTCCCGTAGATCATCGGAGGGTCCTGGCCGGCCTGTGGCGTCGTCGAGGTAGTCGTCGAGGTAAATGCGGACGTGCCAAAAAGGCCGTGTGCGTCGAGCCGGAACTCGCCTGCTGACCAGAATCGGTGAAGCCGGCTCATCAAAAACCGGCGTATCAGGTATTCCGGGCATCCTGTCGCGTGGCCCGGCGGGGCGCAGTAGTGTCGCCGGCCCGTTGCTGCTGCTAGAGCGACGGCTACGGGCCGGCGACACTATGGCATGGCAAGATCCGCGAGACGCGCTCTAGGTGACCGGCGGGCTTCCCGGTACAGTCGGTTTCGTGCTGGTTCGGCCGCCTTGCCAGGGCGGTCGTCGCAAGAGGGAACCCGGTGCGAATCCGGGACTGCCCCGCAGCGGTGAGCGGGAACGACCGCCGTCATCAAGCACTGGGCCAGCCGGCCCGGGAAGCGACGGCCAGTAGGCCGCCCCGGCGCTTCGCGCCGGAGGCACGCCCGCGAGTCCGAAGACCTGCCAGCGCGCCGCGCGCGCCGCGCGCGGCCCGCCCGTGGCTTCGAGGGTGAGCCAACCGGTACGGCAGGTCACTCGCGTGAGCCGGCCGCGACCCGGCATCCTCCTGGCCGCTGGCCTTTGGCCGAGCTCGCGAGGAGAGAGCCGTGCAACCTGGTCCCGCCACCGTCTCGAGCCTGCTTCCCACACTGCCCGGCTCCAGCTACACCGACCCCGCGGCTTTCGCCCGCGAGCAAGAGCTCATCTTCGAATCCCAGTGGCTGTGCGCGGCCCGTTCCGGCGACTTTCCTGATCCGGGACAGTTCCAGGTGGTCCAGGCGGGACGCGAGAGCGTGCTGATCGTCCGGCAGAACGATGGCGGCCTGCGCGGCTTCCTGAACGTCTGCCGGCATCGTGGGGCCCAGCTGTGCGTGGAGGAGTCCGGGCAGGTCAGGCGGTACCTGCGATGCGCCTATCACGCGTGGTCCTACGACCTCGGCGGGCGGCTCGCGGCGGCGCCGAACCTGGCCAGGATGACGGACATCGACCGGGACGAATACGGGCTGGTGCCCGTCGCGCTGCGCGAGTGGCTCGGCTACGCATGGGTGTGCCTGGCCGGCGAGCCACCCTCGTTCGAGGCCACGGTGCGCGGCGCGGTCGCTGACCGGCTGGGCAGCACGCAGGCCATCGAGGCCTACCGGCTCGGCGAGCTGGCCGTCGGCCGGCGCATCACCTACAACGTGGCCGCGAACTGGAAGCTCATCGTCGAGAACTTCATGGAGTGCTATCACTGCGCGACGATCCACCCGGAGCTGACCAGCGTGCTGCCCGAGTTCGCCGGCGG
This sequence comes from Streptosporangiaceae bacterium, assembly GCA_030039095.1. Next base: position 8,722 of record JASHQP010000253.1, on the reverse strand, counting down.
CTACGCCGCCCAGTACTACGTGGGGCACGGCGCGGCGTTCGCCGACCGGGCAGCGGGCTTCACCGTCGACGGCAGCGCCGGCTTCGCCCGCCTGCCGGGGGTGACCGGCGACCAGGACCGCCGGTACTTCGCGATCACCATCCGCCCGCAGGTGTTCGTCAACCTGGTACCCGACCACGTGATCCTGCACCGGATGATCCCGCTCGCCCCGGACCGGACGACGGTGATCTGCGACTGGCTGTTCGACCCCGGTGTGGTGGCATCGGGCCAGGACCTCGGCAACTCGGTCGAGCTGTTCGACCGCGTCAACCGGCAGGACTTCGACGCCTGCGAGCGCACCCAGCCGTCGATGAGTTCCCGCGCCTACTCCCGTGGCGGCGTCCTGGTGCCCAGCGAGCACCACATCACCGAGTTCCACGCCTGGGTTCACGCTCAGCTCGGCGACCCGTCATCCACCGGCCACGACGTGCCGGGCGCCAGGCCAGCCAGCGAGGTATAGTCGGATGGTTGGAAAATCCGACTATCCGGAGCCTGCATGAGTGCGCCTTCAGCCAAGATAGAGCCAGAGCCTCGCTCGAGGGTCAGGGCCAAGGTCCGATCCAAGGCGCAGCTGACGCTGCCCGAGGAGGTCCGGCGAACGCTGCACATCGGCGAGGGCGATGAAGTGGAATTCACCGTGCGCGCCGACGGGACGGTCACCATCCGCGGTTACGTGTCCATCCCGACCGATCAGGCATGGTTCTTCACGCCCGACTGGCTTGCCGGAGAGCGCGACGCCGGCGAAGAGATCGCGGCCGGGCACGGCACCGTCCATGAATCCGCCGAGGCGATGTTCGCTCACCTCGACCCGCTCGGGTCAGCGGATGAGTGATGCCGACCTTCGAGACGCTGCCCCGATTCGAACGCGACTGGAAGAACCTCACCACGCAGCAACAGGCAGCCTTCCGCAAGGTGGTGACGGACGCATTCGTTCCTGACCTCGCATCGCCCGACCGCCCGTTCCGTCCAGGGCTGCGGGTCAAGGGCGTGGCCGCCCATCCCGGTGTCTTCGAGATGACCTGGGACAACGACGGGCGCGCGACGTTCAGCTACGCAGAGGAGCGTATTCCCGGCCAGCCACACGTGATCTGGCGGCTGATCGGAACCCACACGATCTTCACCCCCACCACCGGGCCCGTAGCCTCAGGACGAGGAGGACGCAATCCGGGTCGCGAACGACACGATCTACGGCCTCAACGCGTCGGTGTTCACCAATGAGGCACTCGCCGGCCCACCTCGTGCTCCTTCCCGCTCACCCGGCCAGCCGGGCCGTTCCGGTGAACTCGGCCAGCCGGGCCGTTCCGGTGAACTCGGCCACCAGCCGCCGCGCCGGGACCCATGATCACGCAGCGGGCTTGACGGCCCGGATGATGGCCGCGTGCATGCCCGGTGCCGCCTCGGCCGTGAACGTCACCGACGCACCGGTGAACCCGGCCGCTGCCAGGCCGTCCAGGTACTCCGCCCGGGTCAGCGCCCCGGCGATGCACCCCACATACGACCCGGCCGCCGCCCGGTCCGCCGCAGACATGTGATCCTCAGCCACCACGTCGGAGATCCCGATCCGCCCGCCCGGCACCAGCACCCGGAACATCTCCGCCAGCACGGCGGGCTTGTCGGTTGACAGGTTGATCACGCAGTTGGAGATCACCACATCCACCGCGCCGTCCGGCAGCGGCAGCGCCTCGATCTCGCCCTTGCGGAACTCCACGTTCACCGCCCCGGCCTTCGCGGCGTTGGACCGGGCCAGTTCCAGCATCTCTTCGGTCATGTCCACCCCGTAGGCGAGCCCCGACGCGCCGACCCGCCGCGCCGACAGCAGCACGTCGATCCCGCCGCCCGAGCCCAGGTCCAGCACCCGCTCACCCTCGCGCAGGTCCGCGACCGCCAGCGGGTTCCCGCAGCCCAAGCTGGCCGCCACGGCCTCCTCGGGCAGCTCATCGGTCTCACCCTCGCCGTACAGCGGCACGCCGGGAAAGCCCGCCGAATCCAGCGCCGCCGACCCGATGCCGCAGCACGACTGCTCGGCGGATCCGCCGCAGCACCCCGCGGCAGCGCCCAGCCCAGGCGCGAGCACTGCCCGCGCCGCCTCCGCGTACCGGGCCCGGACCTGCTCCCGCATGCTGTCACCGGTGTCGCCGCTCATCCCGATCACCCCTAAGGCATCGATAACTGTCAATGCCTTAGCCTGCCCAGGACATAGACAGATGTCAATGTCTGGCCTCTATACTGGCCCGATGACCACCACCGCCGACCAGGCCGCCCCGGCGTCCCTGCCGCTGGCCAGCGAGTGCTGCACGCCGCTGCTGCGCCAGCCGATCACCGCCGTCCAGGCCGCCGACCTCGCCCGCATGCTCAAAGCACTGGCCGACCCGGTCCGGCTGCAACTGGTCTCGATGGTCGCCGCGCACGAGGGCGGCGAGGCGTGCGCCTGCGAGCTGACCAGCCCGCTGGGCCTCACCCAGCCGACCATCTCCCACCACCTGAAGATCCTGGTCGATGCCGGGATCTTCACCCGCGACAAGCGCGGCGTCTGGGCCTACTACGCCCTGGTCCCCGCAGCCCTCAGCGCCCTCGCTGCCGTGCTCACCCCACCCCGCTGACCAGCCACCCCGCACAGCACCCGCACACCAGTCCCCACCGCCGCAAATTACAAGCTGGCTTGCCTGGCCGGGCGGCCGCTATTTCCGGGCACGTTTCCGGCCAGTATCAGGTCATCACCGCGGCGAGTGCCAGCCACGCGGCGCAGATGGGCAGCTCTCCCCAGCCCACTACCGGGCCGGGGGTTCCCCAGGCACTACTCGGCTGGGTGGGATCGGCGGGGCCGCACCTCATCGCGGGCCTGATCAAGGGTCCGGGCGGTGAAACCCACGCGATCTTCACCCCACCACCGGGCCCGTAGCCTCTGCCCACGACTCTCGCCGGGTGCCCCGGCCGAAGCGTCCACCCCTTGCCGGGCCAGGTCTTGGCGGCGCGGCGCGTCCGGCTTAAGCTGGTAGTCACAGTGAGACTACTGGGAGGGCAACACATGAGCCTGGCAAGTGAGATGAGCGTCCCGATCCGTCACGCGGATCGCTTCTTCATCGGCGGACAGTGGGTGACGCCCTCCTCCCAGGCAACCATCAAGGTGATCGACTCCGGGACCGAGGAACTGTTCTTCACCGTCGCCGAGGCTCAGGCCGCTGACATATCGCGCGCGGTTGCCGCGGCGCGGGAGGCATTCGACAACGGGCCCTGGCCACGGCTCAGCCACGCCGAGCGAGCGGGATACCTGCGGGCGATCGGCGCGGAGATCGCCAGGCGGACCGAGGACCTGGGCCAGATCTGGCCGCGCGAGTCCGGCGTCCTGCACGCGATCGCGCGCAACACCGGCAAGGGCGCGCAGCGCACCTTCAACGCGTTCGCCGATCTCGCGGACTCGTTCCCGTTCGAGGAACCGGCCAAGCCGACGGTCGGGCAGTTCGGGCTCATCGTCCGTGAGCCGGTGGGGGTCGTCGGGGCGATCATCCCGTGGAATGCGCCGATGGGCCTGATCAGCAACAAGGTCGCGCCGGCTCTGCTGGCCGGGTGCACGGTCATCCTGAAGAACTCGCCGGAAGCTCCCGGCGAGGGATACCTGATCGCCGAGGCCGCCGAGGCGGTGGGACTGCCGGCGGGCGTGCTGAACGTCCTCACCGCCGACCGCGAGGTATCCGAACTGCTGGTCCGCGACCCGGGCGTGGACAAGATCAGCTTCACCGGCTCCACCGCGGCGGGCCGCCGGATCGCGTCGATCTGCGGCGAGCGGATCGCCCGCTGCACCCTCGAGCTGGGCGGCAAGTCGGCCGCGGTGATCCTTGACGACATGGACCTCGCGACCGCGGCGGCCACGCTGTCCCAGGCGGAGTGCTTCCTTTCCGGGCAGGTCTGCTCGTCGCTGACGAGGATCGTGGTGCCACGCAGCCGTCACGACGAGCTCGTCGAGGCCCTGGCCAGCACGTTCTCCCAGGTGCGGGTCGGCGACCCGTTCGACACGCAGACGCAGATGGGTCCGCTGGTCGCCAGCCGCCAGCGGGACCGGGTCGAGGGCTACATCGCCAAGGGCATCGCCGACGGGGCCAAGCTGGCGACCGGCGGAGGCCGCCCGAAGGACCTCGAGCGCGGCTGGTTCGTCGAGCCGACCGTGTTCGGGAACGTGGACAACCACTCGGTGATCGCACAGGAGGAGATCTTCGGCCCGGTCCTGTCCGTGGTCCCCGCGGAGGACGAGCAGGACGCGATCCGGGTCGCGAACGACACGATCTACGGCCTCAACGCGTCGGTGTTCACCAACGACGTGAACAAGGCGCGACAGGTCGCCGGGCAGCTGCGTTCCGGCACCGTCGGCCACAACGCGTTCCGCACCGACTTCGGCATCGCGTTCGGCGGGTTCAAGCAGTCCGGCATCGGCCGCGAGGGCGGGCGCGAGGGACTGCTGCCGTTCCTCGAGACCAAGACCGTGATCCTCGAAGGCCGCCCGGCCGGCTACGAAGACACGGAACCCTAGCAGTCCACGTCCCGGGCCGGGCCGGGCACCCTCGCAGCAGAAGATCTAGGAGCCTAACGCGCAGTATCTGCACGTTAGGCTCCTAGATCATTACGGCACCCTTCGTGGCGGACGGCTCGCGATCACCAGGCGTCTCTGCCGCCCCGGTCTTGCCTGCCGCCCCGGTCTTGCCTGCCGCCGCGTGACGGCGGGTGCAGCCCGCGGTCTGTGCCCGTCAGCTTGGGAGGGGGGTTGGCGCGCGTAGCCGCCCGCCCCACGTCCTCCTGGGGAATGGCACGGCTGACCAGCCTAGGCCGGTCCGCACGGCCTGCCCGGCCCATCCGGCCTGCCCGGCCCATCCGGCCTGACGGGTCCGCCCGGCCCACTTGGCGTGACCGTTCCGTCGCGTCGCTCGGACGCGGAGCGAGCAGGCTGCCGAGCGTGACGCCACGGGAAGCCGGGTGCGCATCCCGGGTCGGGGGATCCTCAAACCAGGTTCTGCCGGTGCCGGGTTCGTAGTCGTAGTCGAAGTCGGCGTAATAGACGGCAGCGTCCCGATCGCTGGCCGGTTCCGCGGCCAGCAGCGCGCGCCCCAGGTTCCCCGCCGCGTCGCCGAGAAGCTTGGCCGCCAGCGCCGGCAGGCCAACGTGAACGGCGGCCACCTGCACCAAAGCGGCAACCGTCAGCGAAACGAGCGTCTCAGGATCGCGGATTGCCTCGACGGCGTCGAGCGCCATCTCGGCCCCGGAAGCGTCGTCGCGGATCCGGTCGATGGCCTGGCTGGCGATCGCCATGGCGACGTCTATGCGCTGCTTCTCGATCCACGGTTCATCGCCGTTGATCACCGACACGCCGACCTCGCGCCCGGCGGCATCCCAGGCCACCCGGCAGCGCTTCATCGCGTTCATGCTCACATGATGAACCGCGGTTCTACCCGCCGGGAAGGCTCATCGTGCCGTGACCGACGATCGTGGCGCTGCCGCCGACGGTGACCTCGCTGATCTCGCCACCTTCCTTCGTGGCGGTGCCCTCCAGCGCGCTGGGACGGCCCATGACCGCTCCCTGGTCAACCCGGAAACGGTAACTGCCGTCCCGCTCCGGTGAGCGGGCGGCGAGGCTGGCGATCAGCGACGCGCACGCCGACCCGGTCGCCGGGTCCTCGTCGACCCCCACGCCGGGCCCGAACATCCGCGCATGCAGCCGGGCGCCATCGCCGAAGTCGCCAGCGAAGAAGTACATCTCCCGCCCCCACCCTCCGGCCACCCCCGAGGCCCACGCCGCCTTGTCCAGCACGGCGCGGTCCACGAGTTCCGGCGAGGCCAGCCGGATGAAGCAGAACTTCAGCCCGACGCCCCCGTACCAGCAGTCGGCGATGGCGTCCCGCGGCAGCGACAGGGCAGCGGCGATCGCCGCCGCCGGCGGCGCCTCGGGGCTGCTGTCGTAGCGGGGGGACCGCAGGCGGAACCGGATCGTCTCCCCGTCGACGGCCACCTCGACGGGGCCGATGCCCTCCTCGAAGACGAACTCCTTCTGCCCGCTCAGGCCCGCGAGGACCGCGGCCGTGCCCACCGTGGGGTGCCCGGCGAACGGCAGTTCCTGGTTCGGCGTGAAGATCCGGACCCGGTGCGTGCACGAGGGGCCGGTGGGCGGGAGCACGAACGTGGTCTCGGAGAAGTTGAATTCCCGCGCGAGCTGCTGCATGGTCTCGTCGGTGATCCCCGTGGCGTCGGGGAACACCGCGAGCTGGTTGCCGCCGAAGGCCCGGTCGCTGAACACGTCGGCCAGCACGAAGTCGAATCCCATGGCTCAGCCCACCACCACGTCCATCTCGATCGCCGCCCCGAGCGGCAGCGCGGCAACGCCGATCGCGGTGCGCGCCGGGTACGGCTCGGCGAAGTGCTCGCGGTACGCCTCGTTCATCGCCGCGTAGTCGGACATGTCCGTGAGATAGACGCCGACCCGCAGCACGTCCCCGAGGCTCTTTCCCGCCGCCTCCAGCGCGGTCGCGATGTTGCGCAGGATCTGGAGGGCCTGGCTGCGGACGTCGCCGTCGACGAGGTCGCCGGTGGCCGGGTCCTGCGCGACCTGCCCGCTGAGAAACAGGAGCCCGCCGCCGCGCACGCCGAGCGAGAACGGCAGATTGGCGGCTGGCAGCTTGTCGCTGCTGATGGCGTCGCGTGTCATGGTCAGCGAGTCCTTTCGTTCTGTGCCGCGAGTGCGGCGCTGATGATGTCGAGGCCCTGCTCCAGCCGGTCCAGCGGCTCGTAGCCGAGGCCGAGCCGGAAGACGTGGCCGGTGTCGCCGAACCAGGGGCCCCTGGCGACCATGGTCCGCTCCCGCCCAAGGTAGGCGTGGAAGCGGTCGATCTCCCGGGGCCCGAAGGCGCCCGGGTCGAGCTGCATGCAGCACATCGCCCCGGCCTCGGGCGGCAGCCAGTGCAGCCGTCCGGTGTGCCCCTTGATCCAGCGTTCGACGATCCCGCGAGCCTGATCAAGGAACGCGCCGCGCGACGCGAGGATCTGGTCCGCGCGGGCCAGCAGCCGGGCGGCGAGGAACTCGTCGAGGGTCCCGCACGCGAGTGAGGAGTTGAACTTGGCTAGCCGTAGTTCCTCCGCAAGCGCCGCATCTCCGGTGGTCAGCCAGCCGATCCGCAGGCCGGGCGCGCCGTACGCCTTGGACAGCGACGCGCACGTCAGCACCCGCGGCGACATGCCCGCGAAGCTGCCGGCCGGCGCCGCGTCCCCGTACGTGGCCTCCCGGTACGTCTCGTCGATCATCAGCAGCGCCTCGGGGCAGATGCGAGACATGGCGGCGAGCATCGATTCAACTTCATCGGGCCTGAACGCGACGCCGCACGGGTTCTGTGGCGAGGCCACGCTGACAAGCCGCGTCCTAGGGGACAGCTTGGCGGTGAACGCATCCAGGTCAATGCGGTAGCCGTCCCCGAACCGGGACGCCACGGTCACCACCCTGGCGCCGAGACCCGCGGCGGCGTCGAGCGCCGGCGGGTAGCAGGGCCGTGCGATCAGCATCTCGCCGTCGCCGGCCAGCAGGGTGACGAGGAACAGCGAGGCGGCTGCCCCGGTCGTGATCAGCACCTGGTCGTCGGCGATCCCGTGCCGAGTGGCGACGAGTTCGCGGAGCTCGGCGGAGCCCGCCGAGGTGCCGTAGCCGAGTTTCACGTCCGCCAGGTTGGCCAACCCCGCCGGGCCGGCCGGGCCGAGCAGTTCGGCGACGGTCAGGTCGGGCGCGACGCTCTCGCCGAGGTTGTACCGCGGCTTCTCGTCGATCAGCGCCGTGATCGGGCTGGCGGGAAACTTTCGCATGACAGGGTCCTCATCGGGCAGAGTCCTCGCCGGGCAGAGTCCTCACCTGGCAGAGTCCTCGCCGGGCTGGCGGATGGCTACCCGGCCATGCTTGCCGGGCCGGGGTGGCGCCGGAAGAGCCAATGCCGCAGAATTGGTTTGCAGATGAAGCCAATTGAGCTCGCCGAGCGTCTGGGCCGGTGGTCGTCGGGCCGCGGGCCGCTGCAGGTACTGCTGGCCGCCAGGCTGCGGCTGCTGATCGACGAGGGAGAGCTGCCGCCGGGCGAGCCGCTGCCGCCCGACCGGGCTCTGGCGCTGGCGCTCGCGGTCGGGCGCAGCACCGTGGTCGCCGCGTACGACCTGCTGCGCCAGGACGGCCGGATCGTCCGGCGCCAGGGCAGCGGCACCCGCGTGGCCGGCGCGGAACCGCCCGGGGCGGAACTGGCGGGCGCGCGCCAGACCACCAGCGCGCCGCTGTTCCTGCACCTGCTGGAACCCGGTGACGGCGTGATCCCGCTCGCGTGCGCCGCACCGGACACACCGCCACCCGAGGTCGCCGGGGTGTACGCCGGGGTCGCGGCCGCGCTGGCCCGCACCGCCGGAGACATCGGCTATTACCCGGCCGGGCACCCGGCGCTGCGCCGCGCGATCGCCGACCGGTACACCGAGCGCGGAATCCGCACCGGGCCGCAGCAGATCGTGGTGACCAACGGCGGACAGCAGGCGCTGTCGCTGCTGGCCCGCGCGCTGCTGGCCCCGGGCGACCGGGTGCTGGTGGAAGGGCCCACCTACCCCGGCGCGCTCGAGGCGTTCCGGGAGCAGGCGGCGGTGCCGGTCTCGCTGCCGGTCGGGCTCGGCGGTCTCCACCAGGCGGATG
>JASHQP010000252.1 GCA_030039095.1 Streptosporangiaceae bacterium | reverse complement strand
CCACGTCCTTGACCACCACGCAGCTACCCTCTCCTCGGGCGGGCCGGCCGCCCCCATGACGCTCCCGGCACCCGCGCGGGCTGAGGCTAATATTTGCTTAGACCAAACTAACAGAAGGCCCAGGTCGCAGGTAGGCGTGAGATCTCCGGCGGCCGCGGCCGGAGCGGGGGGCCGGGGACCGCGTTCCCGGCATCGGGTCCGGGGCCTTCGAGAGCGCATTCCGGCCCCCGGAACCCCTGGACCGGCCCGCTCCGTCTTGTATCTTCTGGGGTGTGACCTCGCGACCCACTCCGCGCGATCTGCGTGCCTCGGACGCAGACCGGGAGCGGGTGATCGCACTCCTGAACGAGGCCGCTGGCGACGGTCGGCTGACTCTCAGTGAGCATTCGGAACGCGCCGAGCGGGCCTATTCTGCTCGCACGCTCGGTGAGCTCGCGGCGCTGACCACCGACCTCGCGGTGGCGTCGGCGCAGCCGATCAGGCTGGACGGCCGCAAGCCGATAGCGGGCATCTTCGGCAGGGAGCGGCGCGACGGCCGGTGGGTGGTCCCGGACCGCCTCGGGGTGACCGCGATCTTCGGTGAGGTCGTCCTCGACCTGCGCGAGGCGGTGCTGCAGAGCCGGCGGATCACCCTGCTCGCGACCGTGCTCGGCGGCACCGTCCAGCTGATCGTGCCCGAGGGGGTGGCCGTCGAGGTCACCGGCTCGGCCGTGCTGAGCGGGAGGCGCCAGGCGGGAACGGCGGCGGCGCAGCCGGACACGCCGGTGATCGAGGTCCGCACGTTCTCGCTGGCCGGCCGCGTCAAGGTGGTCAGGCCGCGCAAGTCACGCTGGCGCGGTCCACTCAATCGCCGTCGAAGTTGACCGCGCTGTAGGCCCGGAGCTTCCAGAGCTGGTGCTCGCTGTGGATGTTGCGCAGCGTGCCCGACCGCGCGCGCATGACCAGCGAGTGCGTGGCCGCGCCGCCGGAGCGGTACCGCACGCCCGCCATCAGCTCGCCGTCGGTGATCCCGGTCGCCGCGAAGAACGCGTCGTCGGACGCGACGAGGTCGTCGGTGGACAGCACCCGGTCCAGGTCGTGCCCGGCGTCGATGGCGCGGTCCCGCTCGGCCTCGTCGCGGGGCGCGAGCTTGCCCAGGATCACACCGCCCAGGCACTTGATCGCGCACGCCGCGATGATGCCCTCCGGCGTGCCGCCGGTCCCGAGCAGCAGGTCGATGCCGGTCCCGTCGCGTGCCGCCATGATCGCGCCGGCCACGTCGCCGTCGGTGATTAGCTTGATCCGTGCGCCGGCCGCGCGCACCTCCTCGATCAGCTCCTGATGCCGCGGCCGGTCCAGGATGATCACCGTCACGTCGTGCGGCGAGCAGTGCTTGGCGCGCGCGACCGCCGCGACGTTCTGCGCGGCCGGGGCGTCGATGTCCACGGCGTCCGCCGCCTCCTGGCCAGTGACCAGCTTGGACATGTAGAACACCGCGGACGGGTCGTACATGGAACCGCGGGCGCTCACGGCGAGGACGGAGATCGCGTTCGGCATGCCGTTCGCGCACAGCCGGGTGCCGTCGATCGGATCCACCGCCACGTCGCAGGCGGGGCCGCTGCCGTCACCGACCTGTTCGCCGTTGAACAGCATCGGCGCCTGGTCCTTCTCGCCCTCGCCGATCACGACCACGCCATCCATCGACACCGTGTTGATGAGCATGCGCATCGCGTGCACGGCCGCGCCATCGGCCCCGTTCTTGTCGCCTCGGCCCACCCAGCGCGCCGCGGCCAGCGCGCCGGCCTCGGCTACACGCACCAGTTCGAGCGCGAGGTTACGGTCTGGCGCACTGGCCGGCGGCTCCGGCAGGTCGGCCGTGCCAGCAGCGATCTGATTCTCGGTCACAAGGAGGCCCTTCCCGTGGTCGCCGTGGTGAAATCTTATGCATCGGCGGGCCCGCGTAGCCTGGACGAGGACCGCCGCCTTGGCCGCGAAGGGGTGCTGCGAATCCGCATGACAACTGACGAGGCACATCCGGCCGCGAGGGCGTCCGAACGCGGTGCCGCGACCCGGACTGCCCTGCTAGCGGCAGCGCGCGAGGTCTTCACCACCGAGGGCTACGCCCAGGCGGGGGTGACCGACATCGTGAACAAGGCGGGCGCGAGTGTCGGCAGCCTTTATCACCATTTCTCCGGAAAAGCCGATCTATTCCTCACGTTGTTCGAGGAACTCAACAACGAGCACGCCGAGCGGACCCGGGTCGCCGTCCGCCGCGCACGCGACGCCGGAGTCACCGACCCCAAGCAGCTCTTTCTGGTCGGCGCGCGCGAGTACCTCGCCGTATGCGTCGAGCAGCGCGAGTTGTTCCGGCTGTTCACCAGCGGCGGTGGCCCGCCAGGGTTCGACCTCGTCCGGCAGCAGCGGATCGCCGACTGGGTGCGGATGAACACCGAATTCTTCGTCCGCAGCGAAGAGCCCCTGGACCAGGCCGTCGCGATCGTGATGACCGGCGCGCTGGGGCTCTGCGGCGCCGAATTGGCGCTCAGCGAGGACGCCGAGCACTCCAGGAAGATAGCCGACGGCGTGATTCAGGTCCTGTCGCGGCTCGAGTCGTCACGACGGTAGCGTCGAGGCCGGTCGAAGGGGTTGTTCTGCCGGTCAGAATGGCGCCTGCGGGTCGCTGCCGTCATCCCGCTGTGCCATGGCCTCGGCGAGCCGGGCGCGCGCGCCCTCGAGCCACTCGGTGCACACCGCCGCGAGGCGCTCCCCGCGCTCCCACAGCTGCAGGGACTGCTCGAGGGTCAGCCCGCCGGCCTCGAGGCGTTTGACCAGCTCGGCCAGTTCGTCGCGCGCCTGCTCATAGGGCGGCCGCTGGGCCTGGGTCGGTGCGTCGCCGCTCTCGGCTGCCGTCACGATCTCACCCTAGCGCGCTTGCTCAGCAGGGCTGGCCTGATCAGCTGCGCGTACAGCACAGCGCCGGGCGGCAGCGGGTGAACGTCGTCGCGGAAAAGGCTGCGAGCCATTCCCCCGCTATTTAAGTGCCGAGAGAATGCTGTCTTTGCCGCATGCCGGGGGCTGGAAACGCGGCAATGGTTAATAGGACCGGGCGGATTTGCTATAGATTTGGCTCCGGGTTTGGCTGCTGATCGGCGGTGACCTTTAGCTGGTCATCGGCGAAGCGGACGATCAGCTTCTCGTGGCGCGCCACCTCGGCGGCCGACCGAACCACGCTGGAATCGCCGTGCTGCACGATCGCGTAGCCACGGCGCAGCGTCGCCGCTGGTGACAGGGCGAGCAGCCGGGCACGCGTGTGGCTCACGTCGTCACTCGCCCGGTCCAGGGTCGCGGAAAGGCAGCGCCGCGCGCGCTGCGTCAGCGCGGTCACCTGTTCGGCCTGCCGTTCTATTTCGCCAACCGGATTGGCGAGCGCCGGCCTGGACTCGAGGGCGGCAAGCCAGGCCAGCTCCCGGTCGATCCTGCCCGCAACGGTCCTGGCGGCGCGGGTGCGCAACTGGGCGATGAGCGCAAGCTGCTCGCTGACGTCCGGCACCACCCGCCTCGCGGCGTCGGTCGGTGTCGACGCCCGCACGTCCGCGACGTAGTCAAGAATCGGCGTGTCCTGCTCGTGCCCGATCGCGCTGACCACCGGGGTCCGGCACGCCGCCACCTCCCTGATCAGCGTCTCGTCGGAGAATGGCAGAAGATCCTCGATCGACCCGCCGCCGCGGGTCACGATGATCACCTCGACCGCCGCGTCGGCGTCCAGGCGCTGCAGCGCCGCGACGATCTCCTCGACGGCGTAGGGGCCCTGCACCGCGACCTGCTCGACCCGGAACCGCACTGCTGGCCAGCGCAGGGCCGCGTTCTCGAGCACGTCCCGCTCGGCGGCTGAGTTGCGTCCGCAGATCAGGCCGACCATGCCGGGCAGGAACGGCAACGCACGCTTGCGCTCTGCCGCGAACAGCCCCTCGGCGGCCAGGGATCGCCGCAGCCGCTCCAGCCTGGCCAGCAGCTCGCCGACGCCGACGGCGCGGATCTCCAGCGCGGTGAGTGAGAAGGACCCCCTGGCGACGTTGAAGTCCGGCCGGGCCCAGATGACCACCCGGGCTCCCTCGGCCGGCGGCGGGTCGTTGGCGTCGAAAACCGCCCGGGTGCAGACCACGCGGGCGGAGACGGCGGCGACCGGGTCGCGCAGGGTCAGGAACACGGCGTTGCCGCGCCGGTTCAGCTCCGCGATCTGGCCCTCGACCCAGACCCTTCCCAGGCGGCCGACCCACTCCCCGACCATCCGCAGCACGGTACGGACCGGGACCGGCGACTCCGCTGTGGTCTCCAGCGCCATGGTGCGGTCAGGCTCCGTCGCTCTCCAGCTTCGCGATGCGGCGCTCGAACATCGTCAGCACGTCGCCCCGGCTGGCGTGCGCCTTCTCGTAGTCGAGCAGCGTGCGCAGCTGGGCCGTATCGAGGTTGCGGAGGCGGGCGCGCAGCGAGGGGATGGTCAGGCTGTCATAGTTCGGCACCGGAAGCGAGGCTGCTGCCATTTCCTTGGCGGCGGGCTGCTCCGTCGCCGTTTGCCCCGGTACGTCTACTGGCTCGGGCGCGACGATGCTCGCGGCCTCGGTGTCCTCACTCGGCTCGATGGCCCCGGCAGCCTTGGACGGGTCCTGACCGGGGATCAGCCTGACGTTCCCGGTCTTGTCCAGCGACCGCCACTTGGTCTCGTCCCGCACCACGGTGGCGGTTGGCTGGGGCGACGGCTCGGCTGGGCTGGACGGGGCGCGGTCCGGCTCCGCTGCCCGGCTCTTGATCCGGTCCGCCACGAGAAGCACCTGGCCGATCCCGGAGAACACGGCCCGCAAGGCCTGCGCAGGAGCTTCCTTGACGCGTTCACTGACCTGCTGCGGGATGCGCATAGTGATCTTCTCCCTCTGGCGTGTACGGCAACTCGTCGCGCCTTGTGGCTTATGGCAGCATGGCGGTCGCGTTACGGTGACGGCTCATGACGCCTGCGAGATGATTCTCGTCAATTGGCACGCCTGCGCAATAGCGAGACCACGATGTGTTGCCAATTTGAGTGATCAAGTGCTGGCTCGGGCGCGCTTGATGAATCCATGACGTGTTCACCTACCATGGGTGTCATGCCTACCCGACGCGTCCTGCTCGCGAAGCCCCGCGGCTACTGCGCGGGAGTCGACCGTGCGGTGCAGACCGTGGAGAAGGCACTGGAGCGCTATGGGGCCCCCGTCTACGTCCGCAAGCAGATCGTGCATAACACGCACGTAGTGCGCGAACTGGAGGAGCGCGGCGCGATCTTCGTGGACGAGGCCGAGGAAGTTCCCGAGGGCTCGGTGGTCGTGTTCTCCGCCCACGGAGTGGCGCCGCAGGTCCGCGAGGAGGCTGCCAAGCGCGGACTGCACATCATCGACGCCACGTGCCCGCTGGTCACCAAGGTGCACAGCGAGGCCAAGCGGTTCGCGTCCCAGGACTACGACATCCTGCTCATAGGGCACGAGGGCCACGAAGAGGTCGTCGGGACCACCGGTGAGGCGCCGGCGCGGATCCACCTCGTGGACCGTCCCGAGGCCAGCGCGAACATCGATATACGTGACCCGGCCAAGGTGGTCTGGCTGTCGCAGACAACGCTGTCGGTCGACGAGACGAACGAGACCGTCGCCGCGCTTCGCGAGCGCTTCCCGATGCTGCTCGACCCGCCGAGCGACGACATCTGCTACGCCACCCAGAACCGCCAGGCAGCCGTGAAGCGGATCGCCGCCGAGGCCGACCTGATCATCGTCGTCGGCTCGCGGAACTCGTCCAACTCGGTCCGCCTGGTCGAGGTGGCACTCGACGCGGGCGCCCCCGCTGCCTACCTGGTGGATGATGCCTCCGCGGTCGATCCGGCCTGGCTCCAGGATGTGGTGACCGTCGGCGTGACCAGCGGTGCCTCTGTGCCCGAGGACCTTGTGTCCGGAGTCCTGGGCTGGCTCAGCGAGCGCGGGTTCGGCACCGTCGAGGAAGTAGACGCAGTGCCGGAACGCATGGTGTTTGCGCTGCCGCACGAACTGCGGGAGGGCGCGGCGGGCGGCTAGCTCCGTACGCCGCCGGTGCCGCGCGGATCACGCGGATCACGCGGGTCGTGCGGCACTGACGGCTCCCGCTGCGCCGGCGGCCCGCGTCGGCCCAGATCGCCGCGCAGTTCCGCGCCCAGGTCGCGGACGCACTGCGGCAGGCCGCGGAACATCGAGATGACCAGGCCGATGGCCACGCCGCCGAACAGCCAGGGCGCAACCGCGGCCAGGGTGAGAACGATGCCTTCTGCGGCGGAGGTCAGCGAGTGGCGAACGGTGTCCGCATGCGAGGTCAGAAGCTCTGCGATGACCAGGGCGACCATGAAGACCAGCGGCGGGGTCACCACCGCCGCCAGCAGCGCGTCCCGGCGGATGTAGTAAGCCGCCAGCGCGCAGCCCGCAACAAAGCTCAGCCCGGCCAGCAGCTCGAGATGCAGCCAGCCGGCGGCCAGGGTGCCCATCAGGAACAGCAGGAACATCGCCACGACCGCGCCCCGCGCCGTCATCCGCGTTGCCGGAGGGTTGCCGACGATGCCGGGCTGCTGCACAGGTTCTCCGGCAAGCGCCGAGCTTTGCTGCTGACGGCCCGGTTGCTGACGGCCTGGCCGCTCCCCCTGCGGCAACGTGCTCCCTCCTCCCGTTCGCAGCGGTCCCGCCGCCATCAGCTGGCCGCGCCCATCGCCCGGGGCCCGCTGACCAGCTGCGGTGCGGTCGTGTCGGCACGCGCCGAGCCTGGCCCGGCGACGAGCTCGGATTCGGGATCCGGGATCAGGTCGGCCGCGGAGAGGGCACGCACGGTCTCCTCCAGCGGAGTGGGCGCGCTGAGTTCCGCTTCGACCACGCCAAGCTGGCTCAGCTTACGGGCGGTCACCAGCACCCGGCTCTCCAGCGAGCCGATCGTCTTGTTGTAGCTGGACACTGCGTTCGTCAGGGCCTTGCCGAGCACGTCCATGTGCCTGCCCATCCCCGCTATCCGGTCATAAAGTTCCCGCCCCAGGTCAAAAACCGCGTGGGCGTTCTCGGACAGGGCCTCCTGCTGCCAGGCGTACTGCGCGGTGCGCAGCATGGTGATCAGCGTCGTGGGGGTGGCGATGTGGACCTTGTGCGCGATCGCGTGCTCCAGGAGCGCCGGGTCGTGCTCGAGCGCGGGAGCCAGGAACGCCTCGCCGGGGATGAACAGCACCACGAACTCCGGCGCGGGGCTGAGCGCGGCCCAGTAGGCCTTCGCGGCCAGCCGGTCCACATGCTCGCGCAGGTGCCTGGCGTGCGCGTCCAGCCGGTTCCCGCGCACCGTGTCGTCGGTCGTCTCGGCGGCCTCCAGGTAGGCGGCGAGGGAGACCTTGGAGTCCACCACGATGTTCTTCCCCCCGGCCAGGCGGATCACCATGTCCGGGCGGATCGTGCCGTCGTCGGTGGTCACCGACACCTGCTCGTCAAAGTCGCACCTGGCGCTCATGCCGGCCATCTCGACGACCCGCCGCAGCTGCATTTCGCCCCACCGGCCGCGGGCTTCCGGCCGCCGCAGCGCC
>JASHQP010000251.1 GCA_030039095.1 Streptosporangiaceae bacterium | reverse complement strand
GGGCTCGACGCGCGGTACCGCCGGCTGCGGGGGACGCGACGGGTGCAGCCGCCCGGCGGCCGTGCCCGGCGCGGTCCGGGCACGTGACCGCGATCGAGGTCGATCACCTGGTCAAGCGCTACCGCGGCGCCGCGGCCAACGCCGTAGACGGAATCAGCTTCGACGTGCCCGAGGGTCAGATGTTCTGCCTGCTCGGGCCCAACGGCGCGGGCAAGACCACCACGGTGTCGGTGCTCACCACGACGCTCGTCCCGTCCTCGGGCCGGGTCCGGATCGCGGGCCGGGACCTGGCCACCGAGCAGGGCAAGGTCCGCAGGGAACTCGGCGTGGTGTTCCAGCAGCCGTCGCTCGACCTCAACCTGACCGCCGAGGAGAACATCCGGCTGCACGCGGTGCTCTACGGGCTCTGCCCGTGGCGGCCCTCCTGGCGGCTGATGCCGGCCGGCTATCGGAGCCAGATCAGCGACATGGCTAGCGTTCTGGATCTCGGTGATCTGCTCGGGCGGCGGGTCCGCGCCCTGTCCGGCGGGCAGCGGCGCCGCCTGGAGATCGTCAGGGCCCTCATGCACCGGCCCGCGGTGCTGTTCCTCGACGAGCCGACCGCGGGCCTGGACCCCGAGAGCAGGCGCAGCCTGTGGGCTTACCTGGCGCGGGCCAGGGTGGAACTAGGGACCACGGTGTTCCTGACCACGCACTACCTGGCCGAGGCGGAGGCGGCCGACGCGGTGTGCGTGCTGGCGGGCGGGCGGATCATCGAGCGCGGCAGCCCGGCCGAGATCAAGGCGCGTCAGCTCAGCGCCACGCTGGAGGACGCCTACCTGCAGCTCGTCGAGCGGGGCTGACGCCGTGCTGGCCACAGAGCTGTCCGGGGCGGCGGCCATCGCCCAGCGCGACGTGACGAAGCTGCTGCGCGACCGGCCCAGGCTGGCGGTCAACCTGGCGTTCCCGGTGCTGCTGATCGGCGGCCTCGGCGCGGTGCTGCAGCCCACGGTGGGCAGGGTCACCGGCCTGAACGCGGTGACGCTCGCGTTCACCGGCGTGCTCGCCGCCAGCCTGTTCCAGTCGGCCGCGGCCGGGATGATCTCGATCGTCGAGGACCGGGAGAACGACTTCTCCCGCGAGCTGTTCGTCACCCCGGTGTCCCGGCTGACCCTGGTCGCCGGGAAGGTCGCGGGAGAGACGCTGGTCGCGGTGTTCCAGGGGATATGCATCGTCGGGTTCGCGGTGGCGTTCGGGGTCCGGATGTCGGCCGGGCAGCTCGCCGCGCTGGCCGGGCCGTGCCTGGCCTGCTGCCTGCTGGGCGGGGCGTTCGGCCTGGCGACGATCGCCGCGCTGCCCAGCCAGCGCTCGGCCATGCAGATCTTCCAGTTCCTGATCATCCCCCAGTACGTGCTCGGCGGCGTCCTGGTCCCGCTCCGCGGCACCGCGTTCTACCTGGACGTGGCCGCGCACCTGATGCCCATGCGGTACGTGGTCGAGCTCACCCGCGCCGCGTTCTACGCCGGGACCCCCGGCTACAGCCAGGTGGTTTCCGGCAGCCCGCTGGTCGACGCGGCGGTAACCGTGTGTCTGTTCGCGGTTGGCATGGCTGCCGGATCGGCCGTGTTCGGTTACCGGGAACGCACCCGGTGAGTCACGCGCTCTCGTCCAGCACTCGCTCGAACGCGCGCAGGTAGCCGTCGTCTCCCTGCCCGTCGCGGGCCAGCCAGTACTCCGCACCCCAGAACAGATAACCGCCCAGAACGCGACGCCGCTCGCTGGTCTGCCGCAGCAGCCGGCTGTAGGTCGTGATCAGATCCTCGGGGCGGCAGCTGTACATGGCCAGGCCGGCCGGGTTCGGCGGCGTGGTGACCGCCTCCCACGGCTCGGCCTGCCCCTCGGCGATCATCAGCCGGCGCCCAGCCGCGGCGGCGCGGTCCAGCATCAGACCGAGCTGCCGCTGCCTGCCCCGGGTCTGGCTGCCGTCGAGGTAGACCGACAGCGGCCCGGCGCTGGCCAGGGCGTGCCGCGGATAGCAGTCGACGCCGACGATGTCGGCCAGGCGCTGCGCGACGGCCAGCGAGTCGCCCTGGTCCCGGGTGCGCCAGCGCTGCTGCAGCGCCACCGGCGCCGACGTCGGCAGGAAGCCGTTCATCATGACCGGCCGGGACCTCGGGTCCGCGGCCCGCACCGCCTCGACCTCGGCGCGCACGAACGCCTCGGACAGGCGCCAGGAATGCTCCATGCCGAGCGGGTCGACGGCCTCGTGCTCGACCTGCCAGGCGACGATCGCGTCACGGTCCGCGTAGCGTGCGGTGACCCGGGTGAGGAACTCGGTCGCCGCCCCGAGCAGCTCCCGCTGGCCATGGGGTGTGACCAGGGCACCCTCCGGCAGGGGACGGTCCAGGTGGTGCGATGGCACGAAAAACTCGGGGTAGCCGAAGTTCTTGACCGCGCCGACGCCGAGGATGACCTGCTTGCCTGCCTGCTCGGCGGCGTCGAGCACCCGGTCCAGTTCGCCGGTCTCGAAGCGGCCGGGCGCCGGCTCCAGCCGGTCCCAGTGGGCGGCGATCCTGATCACGTCGAAGGGGTAGCGCAGCAGCGTCCGCAGCGCGGCGTGCGGCTCCAGGCCCAGCGCCTCGGCCTGCAGCGGCCGGAAGCTGATCCCGAGCTGGGTGCTGCCGCGCGGCTGCACGGGCACCCGCCGCCATTGATCGGTCATCGGGCGCGCCGCCCGCACCACCCGCAGCTGAGTCAGCATGGCCGCCCCGCCTGCCCGGCCTGCGCCGCGTACGGCGTCGCCGCGGCCGGGATCGGTGCGGACGACGGCAACGGGGCGGGCGTGACC
>JASHQP010000250.1 GCA_030039095.1 Streptosporangiaceae bacterium | reverse complement strand
TGACGATCGTCACCACGCCGCTAGCTCCGGGACTGCGCCGCCAGTTCTACGCCGGCACCGTGTCCCGCCTGCCACACGCGGTCGCGCTTCAGCTGCTGACCGGCTACAAGCACGCCATCCTCGTCCTCACCGCACTGGCGCTCACCGGAACCATCGCGGCCTTTGCCAGCCGCACCGGGGGCAGCGTGCGTACCCGGCGGGTCTGGCCTGGCGAGCCGGCCGGCTGAGCCACACTGGTGTCGCTGGTGCGACCGCTGCTGATCTGGTGGGCGCAGGTGGGCTCGAACCACCGACTTCCCGCTTGTAAGGCGGGCGCTCTACCGCTGAGCTATGCACCCCGGAAGTGGCTGCACGTGACGCTTCGCGTCAGCTGTGGGCCCCGGCTAGCGTACCCGCTCGGTGATGACGAAACAGTAGCTGTCTGCCCCGGGAAAACAAGGCAAAGCACGTCGGGCCGCGCTCAGCCGCCACCCCCAGCTGTGGGCGCCAGAGCTCGGACCAGCGCGTACATGGCCTGGTTGGCCGGCGTGGGCACACCGTGGCGGCGGCCGAGCCTGGTGATCGGGCCGCTGAGCAGCTCGTTCTCCTCGAGCGTGACCGGCCCGCCGATGGCCGACCGCGCGCAGATGACAACGTCCGCCCCGGCCTGCTCCGCGGCGGAAGCGGCGGCCGTGCCGACCGCGCCCGCGCCGATGACGGCGACCTGCGGCACTGCGGCTCCCCCCGTACTCCACCATGCTCCGGACAGACGACAACGTGCGCGCCGGCACGGGCACGCACGTTGTCAGGCTGCTGATCAGGACCTGGTGGCGCAGATCTCGTGGGCCGCGGCCGATGCCGCCTTCTGCGGCTCCGCGGCCTTCTCCGGCTCCGCGGCGGCAGCGGCGGGCAGCACGTTGCGCGCCCTGGCCGGGAGGAACATCAGGGCCACCAGCGCGGCAGCAGCGGTCGCGCCGGCCGCCACCAGGGACCCCTGGTGCAGCCCGGTGACGAACGCCTGCTGCGCGGCGGCGGCTGCCGCTTCGCGCAGCCCGGGCGGCAGGTGCCCGGTCACCTCCAGCCCGGCGGCCACGGACTGCCCGGCCTCCGACACTACCCGGGCCGGGACACCCAGGCCGCTCAGCGCGGACACCACGTGGCTCCCGTACGCCGAGCTCAGCACCGAGCCGACGACCGCAACGCCGAGCGTGCCGCCCACCTCGCGGGTGGTGTCGTTCACCGCGGAGCCGACGCCAGCCTTGTCCGCGGGCAGGGCGCCCATGATGGCCTCCGTTGCCGGGCTGGCGGTCAGCCCGAGGCCGGCCGCCATGAGGACCATCGCGATGATGATCCGGCCCCAGTACGGGGTGTCGACGCCCGTGGTGGCCGCGACCAGGAAGCCCGCGCTCATCAGCAGCATCCCGCCGGTGACGACGGCCTTGGTGCCCACCCGCTTCATCACCGTTATCGCGATTGGCGAGAACGCGCCGGTCACGATCGCGAACGGCAGCGTGGCCACGCCGGCCCGCAGCGGGTCGTAGCCGCGGACGATCTGGAAGTACTGAGTGATCATGAAGATGAACCCGAACAGGCCGAAGAACGCCAGCGCGATCGAGACGCTGCCCGCGGTGAACCGGGGGTTGCGGAACAGCCGCACGTCGAGCATCGGGTCCGGGCGGCGCAGCTGGCTGACGACGAACGCGGCCAGCAGCACGGCCGCCCCGCCGAACCCGCCGAGCGTGGCCGCGGACTCCCAGCCGTGCCGGGGCGCCTCGATGACCGTGTAGGTGAGCAGGCCGATGGCGGCGACCGAGAGCAGCGCCCCGACCGGATCGAAGCGTCCGGCCTTCGGGTCACGCGACTCCGGCAGCAGCCACGCGCCCGCCGCCAGCGCGACGATCACGATCGGCACGTTGACCAGGAACACCGAGCTCCAGGTGAAGTGGCGCAGCAGCAGCCCGCCGGTCACCGGGCCGATGGCGACGGCCAGGCCGGACACGCCGGACCAGATGCCGATCGCGGTGGCGCGCTCCTTGGCCGAGGTGAACACGTTGATCAGCAGCGCGAGCGTGGCCGGGTAGATGAGCGAGGCAGCCAGGCCCATGGCCGCGCGGGCGGCGATCAGCTCGCCGGTGCTGCGGGACAGCGCCGCGGCCACCGAGAACACGGCGAACAGGGCAAGGCCGATCTGCAGCCAGCGCCGCCGTCCGAACCGGTCGCCTACGTTCCCGCCGACGAGCAGCAGCCCGGCGAACATCAGCGTGTAGGCGTCCACGACCCACTGCAGGTCCTGGGTTGACGCCGACAGCTTCCGGCTGATCGTCGGCAGCGCTACGTTGACGATCGTGTTGTCGACCACGACCAGCAGCACGCTGAGGCAGAGGACCGCGAGGATCCACCAGCGTCGGCTGCCCGGCCGGGTCTGCGAAAGGGTTCGCGTTGCCATTGGAACCTCCTTGTAGAACGTCGTACTATAACTATGTAACGATGTTCTACAGTTGTCAAGCGGGGCCGGGATGCCGGGTGAGGTTGCGATGTCAAGCGGAGACGCCATCACGCCAGGCGCAGCGGCCACCATGCCGGGAGGATCAGCGATGAGCTCAGCGAATGCCGATGCCGGGCGGCGGCCGCGCACGCCCAGCGCCAACGTAGAGCGCGAACTCGTGTCGGCCGCCGAGGCCGTTCTGGTGCGTGACGGGCCGGGGGGCGTGACCGTCCGCGCCGTCGCGGCCGAGGCTGGCATCGCCCCGATGGGCGTCTACAACCGGCTCGGCGGCAAGGAAGGGCTGGTCGACGCCCTGCTGATCATGGGCTTTGACCGGCTGCGCGCTTCGGTCGAGGCCGGGCGCGAGCCGGACATGCTGGACCGGCTGCGCGCCTGCAGCATGCGCTACCGCGAGTTCGCGCTCGCCAACCGCCACTTCTACGCGATCATGTTCGAGGACGCGATCTCGCGCGGGGAGTTCACGCAGGAGGTCGGCGAGCACGCGATCGCGGCCTTCGGCGCGCTGGTGCAGAAGGTGGAGGCCGCCGCGACGGCCGGGCGGATCGAGGCGGCGGATCCCACCGAGGTCGCGCAGCAGGTCTGGAGCGCGCTGCACGGCGCCGTCGCCCTCGAGCTCAAGGGCCTGGTCCTGACACCCGACCCCGAGGCGACCTACCGTGCAACCCTCGACACGATGCTCCGCGGCCTCGCTTTTTCATGATCCCGGAGGATTGTTAGCGCATACGGCTACAAATCCTCCACGATCATGGAACGTCGACCCGGCAGCGCGGCGTCAGCCGATGCGGGCGGGTTTGCCCCGGCCGAGGACTCGGGCCAGAGCGAGCTCGACCTCTTCGGCCAGACCCGGGGCTTCCGCGAAGTCCGCGTCCCCGCCAGCCGACCCAGCCGACCCAGCCGACCCAGCCGGCGGCACGCCTGGGATCGGGCTCACGCCCGCCGCGGCTGGGCTAGGCTCGCGGACGTCACCGCAGTCGCGGCACTCGACCTCGCCGAGCCTGCGCACCAGGTGCACGCTCGAGCAGACCGGGCACTGGTCCAGCTCAGCGGTCCAGTCGACCGTCGACTGGCAGGCCGGGCAGATCAGCACCTGGCGGTCGGCCCGGACACCCCGCTTCCAGGGGCTCTCACCCCGGTCAGGGTCGACCTGCCGTGCACCACAGCGATAGCAGGGCATGAGGACTGCTTCCGATTCTGCCGTTCCGCCAGAACGCGCCCCGTCAGCTGGCTAGTCCAGCCCGGCCAGCGCCTTCTGATACTCGGCGATGTCGCGTGCCTGCGGTATGGGGTTCACAACCCTCCACCGCACGACGCCATTCTTATCAATGATGAACGTGCCGCGCGTCGCTATTCCCATCTTCTCATCGAACACGCCGTAGGCCTTCGCCACCTCGCCGTGTGGCCAGAAGTCGGACAGCAGCCCGAACTCGTAGTGCTCGGCGTCGGCCCACGCACGATGTGTGAACGTCGAGTCCACCGACACCGTGAGCAGTTCCACGTCGCCGCGCGACACTTCGGGGAACTCGTCGCGCATCGCGCACAGTTCGCCCGTGCAGACGCCGCTGAACGCCAGCGGGTAGAACACGAGCACGACGTTCTTGCTGCCGCGGAAGCCGGAGAGCTTCACAGGCGTGCCGTGCTGGTCCTTCAGCTCGAAATCCGGTGCCTCGTCGCCGACCTCGACAGCCATCGCCGATCCTTTCGCTCACGGTGGGGTGTGCGGGCGGTCAACAGAGCGAGCCCGCATGACAGGCGAGCACAAGTCTGCCACCAGCGCCGGCCATTCACCCCGGCCACCCCGCGGCGCCTGGGGTGCCCCCGGGCACGGCACTCAGTACCACGCGGCCCCGGCGCGGCTGAGACGGCTCCTCAGCGCCGTGCCTTGGGCGAGACCAGCCGGCTGCCCGACCAGTCCCTCCCGGCGCTCACGGTGGATGTCTGCGACAGCCCAGCCGTTGGCGCCGACTCACCGATCTCGCTGGGTTCCACATGACCGTCCCGCCCGGCCTTGGGCGTGAACAGCCAGATGTAGCCACCGTCGGCGAGTGGCGTCAGCGCGTCGAGCAAGGCCTCAACGAGATCACCGTCCCCGTCCCGCCACCAGAGCAGAACCACGTCGACGACGTCATCGAAGTCCTCGTCGACGAGCTCCACATCCTGCACTGCGGCGATCGACTCACGAATCTGCTCGTCGCAGTCGTCGTCCCAGCCGATCTCCTGCACCACCTGGCCCGGCTTGATGCCAAGCCGCCCGGCCAGGTCGCGCTGGTCTTGCGCCTGGCCCGCGGTCGCGCTCACTGACGTCCTCCTGAGTCCCTCCCCGCCCTTTGCCGGCGCGCAGCTAGCCCCGCGCCGCGCCAGCCGAGGGCGGCTGTAGTCTGATGCGGCGCTGTGAGCGCCGTCACCTCTTGATCGGACAGTTCACACTGGGCAGGCCCGGTGCGCAAGTCACAATTCGCACACAGGCCCAAAACAACGGTCATGGCTTGATCTTCCCCCGCAGCCGGCGCGTTATCCGACCAGCGACAGGCGCACCTGCCTGTCCGGATTATCGGCATTAAGATCCACAATCGCGACGGACTGCCAGGTCCCCAGCGCAAGCCGCCCGGATACCACTGGCAGCAGCGTGAACGGCGCCACAAATGCCGGCAGCACGTGAGAGCGCCCGTGCCCGCGGGAGCCGTGCGCGTGCTTCCAGCGGTCATCGGCGGGCAGCAGGTCCGCGAGCACCGCCAGCAGGTCCTGGTCGCTGTGCGCACCCAGTTCGATCACGGCCACTCCGGCCGTGGCATGCGGCACGAACACGTGCAGCAGGCCGTCGCCGCCGCCGGACGCCGCACGCACGAACTCCTCGCATTGCGGGGTTATGTCGTAGACGGAATCGGAGTGCCCGGTGTGCACCCGGATGGACTCAGTTTTCATACGGAACGCGACGCCACGTTGATCAGGCCTTCGCCTTGCGCTGCTTTGGCGCCGTGCTTCTCCTGCGCGCCGGGTGCTCGACGACCGCATCGGGCCCCGGGAAGATCAGGCAGGTATGGCCGTCATCGAACTCGACCAGGTAGGGCGGTGCGCCACCCGAATCGCGGACCTCGACGATGACACCGGTCCGCTCGGGGTGGCCCACGGCGTTTCCGTGTACGTGCAGCCGGTCTCCGACTACAGCCTGCATTCTTCCACCTCCTCCGCTCAGCCCCTGGTCTACCCAGACTGGCATAGGCAAACAGCGAAGTGAAGGCGCCACGGCTCGCGCGGCGTGGCGTTACCCGCCAGTAGAGATGCGTTCAGGGCACTCGCTTGCGAGGATGACAATGGAGGGTAAGAACCTATGCACCGGGCGGCGGCGTGCCGCCTGATCAGACACCAGCGGGGGGCGGCGGCCAGTTGGCCGTGCCCGCCCGCGGGAAGGCAAGGAACAGCTCGTGGCCTCTGGACGCCAGCGCTTCTCTATCATCAGCGACGGCCTGCCGAGCCAGCTGCCGGACATCGACTCCGACGAGACCAGAGAGTGGCTCGACTCGTTCGATGACGTCGTGACCGCCCGCGGCCGGTCGCGGGCCCGGTACATCATGCTCCGGCTGCTGGAGCGCGCCCGGGAGCAGCAGGTGGGCGTGCCCGGGCTGCGCAGCACCGACTACATCAACACGATCCCGCCGGAGCGCGAGCCGTGGTTCCCCGGCGACGAGTACGTCGAGCGGCGGATCCGCGCCTACATCCGCTGGAACGCCGCCGTCATGGTGTCCCGGGCCAACCGGCCCGGGATGGGCGTCGGCGGGCACATCGCCACATACGCGTCGGCGGCCAGCCTCTACGAGGTCGGGTTCAACCACTTCTTCCACGGCAAGGACCACGGCGAGTCCGGCGACCAGGTGTTCTTCCAGGGCCACGCGGCGCCCGGCATCTACGCACGCGCTTACCTCGAGGGCCGGCTGACCGAGGACCAGCTCAACGGGTTCCGCCAGGAGCTGTCGCACCGCGGGCAGGGCGGCGGGCTGCCGTCCTACCCGCACCCCCGGCTGATGCCGGACTTCTGGGAGTTCCCGACCGTGTCCATGGGCCTCGGCGCGATCAACGCGATCTACCAGGCCCGGTTCAACCGGTACCTGCTGGCCCGCGAGCTCAAGGACACCAGCCGGTCGCACGTATGGGCGTTCCTCGGCGACGGCGAGATGGACGAGCCCGAGGCGCGCGGCGCGATCCAGGTGGCCGCGCGCGAGGAACTCGACAACCTGACCTTCGTGATCAACGCGAACCTGCAGCGGCTGGACGGCCCGGTGCGCGGCAACGGCAAGATCATCCAGGAGCTCGAGGCGTCGTTCCGCGGCGCGGGCTGGAACGTGATCAAGGTGATCTGGGGCCGGGACTGGGACCCGCTGCTGGCCAAGGACACCGACGGGGTCCTGGTCAACAAAATGAACACGACGCCGGACGGGCAGTTCCAGACCTACGCGGTCGAGTCCGGCGCGTACACGCGGGAGAACTTCTTCGGCGGGGACCCACGGCTGCGGGCCATGGTCGAGCACCTGTCCGACGACGAGATCCGCAACCTGTCCCGCGGCGGCCACGACTACCGCAAGGTCTACGCGGCGTTCAAGGCGGCGCAGGAGCACGTCGGGCAGCCGACGGTGATCCTGGCGCACACGATCAAGGGCTGGACGCTCGGCCCGGACTTCGAGGCGCGCAACGCCACCCACCAGATGAAGAAGCTCACCGTGGCGGAGCTCAAGGAATTCCGGGACCGGCTGTACCTGGACATCCCTGATTCCGCGCTCGAGGCGGAGCTGCCGCCGTACTACCACCCGGGCGAGAAGTCCGACGAGATCCAGTACATGAAGGAGCGCCGCGCCGCGCTCGGCGGCTACCTGCCCAAGCGCGTGGTGCGCGCCAAGCCGCTGCCGGCGCCCGGCGACAAGCCGTACGACGACCTGCTGAAGGGCTCGGGCCGGCAGTCGGTCGCCACCACGATGGCGTTCGTCCGGCTGCTCAAGGACCTGATGAAGGACCGGCAGATCGGCGCGCGGTTCGTGCCCGTGATCCCGGACGAGGCGCGCACGTTCGGCATGGACTCGCTGTTCCCGACGGCGAAGATCTACGACCCGCACGGCCAGACCTACGAGGCCGTGGACCGCAGCCTGCTGCTGTCGTACAGGGAGTCGGAGAAGGGCCAGATCCTGCACAAGGGGATCAGCGAGGCCGGGGCGATGGGCTCGATGATCGCCGCGGGCAGCGCCTACGCCACGCATTCCATCCACATGATCCCGGTCTACATCTTCTACTCGATGTTCGGGTTCCAGCGGACCGGCGACCAGATGTGGGCGCTCGGCGACCAGATGGGCCGCGGCTTCCTGCTCGGGGCGACCGCGGGCCGCACCACGCTGACCGGTGAGGGCCTGCAGCACGACGACGGCCACTCGATGCTGCTCGCCTCGCCCAACCTGGCGTGCGTGTCCTACGACGCGGCCTGGGCGTACGAGCTGTCGTTCATCGTCAGGGACGCGCTGCGGCGGATGTACAGCCCGTCCCCCGACCACCCGGACGGCGAGAACATCTTCTACTACCTGGCCGTGTACAACGAGCCGTACGTCCAGCCGCCGGTGCCTGCCGACTACCCGGGCGGCGTCGAGGCGCTGGAGCGCGGTGTGCTGCGCGGCCTGTACCGGTACGCCGACGCGCCGCAGCCCGCCGAGGCGGGCGAGGCCGACGGCGAGCGGCCGCGGGCGCAGATCCTAGCGTCGGGCGTGGGGCTGCGCTGGGCGCTGGAAGCGCAGAAGCTGCTGGCCGAGGACTGGGGCGTCGCCGCCGAGGCGTGGTCGGCCACGTCCTGGACCGAGCTGCGCCGGGACGCGCTGAACTGCGACGAGTGGAACCTGCTGCACCCGGACGACGCGAGCCCACGGGTGCCGTACGTGGTCAGCGCGCTGGCGGACCACCCCGGGCCGGTCGTGGCGGTGAGCGACTGGATCCGCGCGGTTCCGGACCAGATCGCCCGGTGGGTCAGCGCCCCGTACACCTCGCTCGGCACGGACGGCTGGGGCATCTCCGACACCCGGCCGGCCGCGCGGCGGTTCTTCCACGTGGACGCCCCATCGATCACGCTGGCCGTGCTCACCCAGCTGGTCAAGGCCGGCGAGCTTAAGCCCGAGGTGCTCGGCCAGGCGATCAGCAAGTACCGCCTGGACCTCGACGTCAGCGACGCGCTGTAAGGCTGTCCGGCCGGACGAGCGTGCCGCGCAGGATGACCGCGCGGGGGTGGCCGGGCAGGCCCAGGTCGGCCCGGGCCGCCCAGGAACCCGCCGCGAGCGCGTCGTGCACCGGGACGCCGGCCGCCGCCAGCCTGAGTTTGGTCATTTTCTTAGTGCCTGAGGTCTCGCCCGTTCTTGAGGTCGTCGAGGATCTTCTGCTGTTCGGGGGCGATGGCTGGCGGGAAGGCCTGGACGGCGCCGTTGACCGCGATGGTCGCCGAGCGCAGCGGGCGAAGCTGGCGGATGACGTTGCGGATGGCCAGGCCGGTGCGGTCCTGGGCCTCGCGCGCGACGGCCAGGGCGGTGAACACGATGGTCAGGTGCGCCTCGATCGCGTCGCGCTTGCGGACGAACATGGGCCGGGTGGCCAGGTCGGTTTTGCTCATCCGGAAGGACTGCTCCACGTGCCACAGGTCGTGGTAGCAGCTGATGACCTCGGCCGGGGGCATGACGGAGGCGGGGATGTTCGTGACGTAGCCCTTCAGGCCGGCCAGTTTCCT
>JASHQP010000249.1 GCA_030039095.1 Streptosporangiaceae bacterium | reverse complement strand
ACCCTGTCAAGGTGGAGGTCGCGGGTTCAAATCCCGTCAGGACCGCTCGGCTCGGCGGCGCTGCGGCCCGA
Source organism: Streptosporangiaceae bacterium (assembly GCA_030039095.1). Next base: position 3,338 of record JASHQP010000249.1, on the reverse strand, counting down.
TCGGTGTCGGCGCAGCCAAGGTCAGGTAGCTCAGTTGGTACGAGCGTCCGCCTGAAAAGCGGAAGGTCGGCGGTTCGACCCCGCCCCTGACCACCCGGAGGTCTTCACGTTTCAGTGGGGCCTATTTTCACGTTTGGGTCTGACATTCCCGGTGTGCGCTGCGAGGTGTTGCGGGCTGGGCGGGCTGTTTCCCGTTCAGTTGCGCTTCGTGTCTGCCTGGTGGCTTTCCGCATGGCGGGGGTGTTTTCCGTGCATGCTGACGCTGCCTGGTGCTGGTGCTGGTGCTGGTGCTGGTGCTGGTGGCGGTGGCGGACGCGGGTGCGTGTGCGCGGCCGGCGGTGTTATGGCGGCCCGGCGGCGAGTGCGGCGAGTGTTTTGCGGCGGCGTCTGCGGGTTTTGGGGGGCAGGCCGGCCGCGGTACGGCGCTGGTTTTCTTCTTGCCGGCTGTTCCAGGCGTGCAGGATCCGCTGGTTGCGGGCGATGAGCAGGGTCGTGGTGAACAGCATCAGGGGGGCAAGGCCCATGAGGCGGCACCAGCCGCGGCTGATGTCGTTGGTGGCGGGGTCTTTGGTGGTGGCGAAGCCGCGTTCGGCGCCGGTGCGGCGGGTGTAGGAGCGGCGCCAGGCTGCGGACGGGTAGTCGTGTTTTTGCGCGGTCTTGGCGAGCACGTCCGGGGGGACGGTGATGGTCTGCTGGGTGCAGCAGGCCTGGGGATGCTCCGGCGTGCTGAGGATCTCGGGCCGGCCCCGGTCCAGTCTCATCGACGGGGGGCGGAGCGGGCAGCGGATCTTGCCTATGGCGGCGGGGCATTGCACCCGGTGGTAGCCGTCGGGGTCGTCGGCGGTGAGGCGGCCCAGCTTGTACCGGGCCAGCTCGCTGGTTTTGCGTTCCCAGTCCGCGGCCTGCTGTTTGGTGGCGGTGCGGGCGAGCGGCCCGAGTTCCATCAGCGGGCGGGGTGTGCTGGGGCAGTAGAGAGATCCGTTGCTGATGATCGCGCCGTCGTGGGTGCCCTTGGGGCCGCGGTCGTGGGGATGGAGGTCCTGGACGAGCTGCGCCCCGGCGGCCCTCAGCGGGATGGCCCAGGCTTGGGCGTCGCGATGGGAGTAGCCGCAATCGTCAAGGATGTCGCCGAGCGGGATCCCCTGCCCGGGCATCGCGGTCAGCACGGGGGCGAAGGCGCGGACCGGGTCGTGCCGGCATGACGATAGCGCGGCGCGGCGGGTGAGCTCGGGGACGGCCGGCCCGTTCTCCTCGGGCATCATGACCCCGGCGGACAGGTAATACCCGTAGAACAGCTCGTTTTCGCTGCGCAGCAGGTTGTTCTTGCGGTGCCCCCAGGACGCTTCAGGGTCGGCGCAGTCGCTGGTGCCGCGGGGCGGGGGCCGGGAGAAGGACTCCAGGTCCGTCCAGTCCACCGCCAGCGAGGCGCTGGCGTCGGTGAATCCCTCCGGGATGCTGGCTTCGAGCAGGTCGTCGCAGACGCGCTGCAACGGGCCGGAGGGCAGTCCGCCCGGCTCGTCTTTGGCGAGCGCGTCCGTCACTAGGCCGAAGGTGCGCTCGGTCTGCCGGCAGGTCAGCTGGTGCGGGCCGTGCTTCCAGTCCGCGATCACCCCCAGCCGCAGCTGGTCGTCGCCGGGCAGGCTGGTCAGCGCCTGGTGCACCCGTGTGAGGTGGGCGGGCCGGTGATCGGCCTGGGCCAGGCACATGCCGGCCAGCAGGGTACGGACCTTGAGCTGGCGAGGGCGCACGCCGGTGGGCAGCATGGCCTCGATCCGGGGTGCGGCGCCGGAGGCGTCGATAACCGTCTCGAACGCCGTCAGCGGGATCATCGCGGCCGGGCCGCCCCCAGCAGCCGCACCGCGTCCGCCTCGCCGGCCGGCTCCAGCCCGGCGACCAGGTCACCGGGCCGCTGGGAGCAGCTGATCCCGGCCGCGTGCATGAACGTCGCCAGCCCCAGCAGCTCCGCGCAGTCGGCCAGCCAGGTGGCGCGCAGCCGGCTGGTGTCCAGCCGCGGCAGGCCCGTCCCGCCGTCCAGCGCTCTGATCAGCGGGTTCGTCAGGTTCCTGCGGCCCGGATCGGATCCTCCGCAGATCAGCGTGCTCCCGGCGAACCGGGCCGCAGCCAGCAGCGGACCGTGATAGCGGGCCAGCACCGGCACCACGCGGGCCCGCCGGCCCCTGACCTGCACGATCACGCCTCCTGCCCGGCGGGCCACATCGGTGCCGCGCACATCACGCAGATCAGCGCGGATCAGCCCGGCGCCGGCCCCCAGGCAGACCAGCCCCGCCGCCCGCATCCGCCGCTCCGCGGTGGGCTGCGCGTCCGCAAGCGCGAGATACCCGGCGATTTCCGCCGGGCCGTATGGCCTCTTGGCCCGGTCCCGGGGCAGCGGCAGATCCGCCGGATACAACTGCGGCACCACCGCCCGGCCGATGAACCGCAGGTTGGTGCGCAGCGTCCGCCGCGCCGCCCCGGACAGTTCCGGCGCGCACCGGGTGAACCGCTCGGCCACCGACGGGTGCAGCACTACCTCCGGCACCGCTTCCAGGCCCAGCCCGATCGCGTAATCAGCCAGCTTCCCGGTTGCCCACAGCAGGTTCTTCGCCCGCTCCCGGCTCTGCGGCCCGACCCTGGTGATCACGTCCCGGGCGAACGCTGCCGCCGCCGGCGACACCGACGACGGCCGCCACCACCCGATATAAGCGGCAACATCAGCATCCGGCATACAGCACTTATACTTAATGCGATGCGCGAAATGACGGACCCCGGCTGCGAAAATAAGAACGTGTCGCCCACCCCGGCCCAGCAGGCCCAGGCCGCCCGCATCGCGGCCGAGCTAGCCTCCCTCGGCTTCGCCCTGCCCGGCACCCTCGCCGACCGGATGACCCGCTGCGGCCATCCCGGCTGCCGCTGCCACGACGACCCGCCCCGCCCGCACGGCCCCTACCACCAGTGGACCCGCAAGAAAGACGGCAAGACCGCCACCCGCATCCTGACCGACGACCAGCTCACCGACTACCAGCCCTGGTTCGACAACCACCGCCGCCTGCGCGAACTGATCGCCGAACTCGAGAACCTCAGCCTCGCCATCGCCGAAGCCGACCCCCGCTGGAACCGTTAAGCAGCCAAGACAAACGTGGGCACCGGCCGCTTAACATGTGAGCAGCCCGCCAGCCACAGCCCATCCGACCAGGTCAACCCCAAACGTGAAGACCTCTCCAGTTCAGGCTGAGGTTTCGAATTTAGAACCGAGTACCTCTTTGCCGCGAGTGTCAATCGAGTGCCAGGCCACAAGATCCCGGGCGAGTCAGCACAGCGGTTCCCCTTCCGGGAAGAGG
>JASHQP010000248.1 GCA_030039095.1 Streptosporangiaceae bacterium | reverse complement strand
GACACGTCGCCGTCGTAGGCGATGATCTCCGTGCGCCGGTCGTCGCCGTACTTGGCCACGATCTCGCCGAGCTCGGTGCCGATGATCTCCCGCTGCCGTTCCGGCGAGGCCAGGATCGCCTCGTAGTCGGCGATCTCGGCCATCAGCTGCTCGTACTCGTCGATCAGCTGCTGCCGCTCCAGCGCGGCCAGCCTGCGCAGCTGCATGTCCAGGATCGCCCTGGCCTGGATCTCGTCGATCTCCAGCAGGTCCATCAGGCCCTGCTGCGCCGAAGCGGCCGACTCGCTGCCCCTGATCAGCGCGATGACGTCGTCGATCCGGTCGATCGCCTTGATCAGCGCGCTCAGGATGTGAGCCCGTTCCTGCGCCTTCCGGAGGAGATACCGGGTGCGGCGGACGATGACCTCGATCTGGTGGGTGACCCAGTGCCGGATCATCTGGTCGAGCCGGAGGGTCCGGGGCACCCCGTCGACCAGCGCGAGCATGTTCGCGCCGAACGTCTCCTGCAGCTGGGTGTGCTTGTACAGGTTGTTCAGCACGACCTTGGCGACCGCGTCCCGCTTGAGCACGATCACGAGCCGCTGGCCCGTGCGGCCGCTGGTCTCGTCCTGCACGTGGGCGATGCCGGCGACCCTGCCGTCACGCGCCAGCTCGGCGATCTTCGCGGCCAGGTTGTCCGGGTTCACCTGGTACGGCAGCTCGGTGACGACCAGGCAGGTGCGGCCCTTGCGGTCCTCTTCGACCTCGACGACCGCGCGCATCACGATCGAGCCGCGACCGGTGCGGTAGGCCTCCTGGATGCCGCGGCGGCCGACGATCAGCGCGCCGGTGCGGCCATCCGGGCCGCCGGGGAAGTCCGGGCCCTTGATCCGCTCGATCAGCGCCTCGAGAAGTTCCTCGTCAGTGGCCTCGAAGTTGTCCAGGTACCACTGGACGCCGACCGCGACCTCACGCAGGTTGTGCGGCGGGATCTTGGTCGCCATGCCGACCGCGATCCCCTCGGAGCCGTTGACCAGGAGGTTCGGGAACCGGCTCGGCAGCACCACCGGCTCCGCGGACCGGCCGTCGTAGTTGGGCCGGAAGTCGACGGTGTCCTTGTCGATGTCCCGCAGCATCTCCATGGCCAGCGGGGCAAGGCGGCACTCGGTGTACCGCATCGCCGCGGCCGGGTCGTTCCCCGGCGAGCCGAAGTTGCCCTGGCTGTCCACCAGCGGCATCCGCATCGACCACGGCTGGGCCAGCCGGACCAGCGCGTCGTAGATCGCGCTGTCGCCGTGCGGGTGGTAGGTCCCCATCACGTCGCCGACCACCCGCGCGCACTTGAAGAAGCTGCGGTCGGGCCGGTAGCCGCCGTCGTACATCGCGTACAGGACGCGGACGTGCACCGGCTTGAGGCCGTCCCTGACGTCGGGCAGAGCACGGCCCACGATGACCGACATCGCGTAGTCGATGTAGCTGCGCTGCATCTCGACCTGGATGTCGACCGGCTCCGTGCGGTCGTGCCCGCCAGGCGGGGCTGGGGCGTTCACGTCGGTCACTGTTCTAACATCTCACTTCCGTGATCACCGGGGGTGTGCCGTGCCGTATGCTCCGGGATCCTCCGTGATCGAGCCGATCAGGCGACATCGTCCTAGATATCGAGGAACCTGACGTCCTTTGCGTTCCGCTGGATGAACGCGCGGCGTGCCTCCACGTCCTCGCCCATCAGCACGGTGAACAGCTCATCGGCCTGGGCGGCGTCGTCGAGCGTGACCTGCCGCAGCACCCGGCTGGCCGGGTCCATCGTGGTCTCCCACAGCTCGGTTGCGTTCATCTCGCCGAGGCCCTTGAAGCGCTGCACGCCGTCGCGCGGCCGGGGGTCCCTGCGGCCCTCGGCGATGCCGGCCTCGATCACCGCGTCGCGCTCCCGGTCGGAGTAGGCGTACCCGGGAGCGACGTTCCGGCCCTCCCACTTGATCTTGTAGAGCGGCGGCTGCGCCAGGTACACGTGGCCGGCCTCGACCAGCGGCTTCATGAACCGGAACAGGAGCGTGAGCAGCAGCGTGGTGATGTGCTGGCCGTCCACGTCGGCGTCCGCCATCAGGATGATCTTGTTGTAGCGGAGCTTGGCGATGTCGAACTCGTCGTGGATCCCGGTGCCCAGCGCGGTGATCATCGCCTGGACCTCGTTGTTCTTCAGCACCCGGTCGATCCGGGCCTTCTCCACGTTGAGGATCTTCCCGCGGATCGGCAGGATCGCCTGGAACAGGGGGTTCCTGCCGCCCTTGGCCGAGCCGCCGGCCGAGTCGCCCTCGACCACGTAGATCTCGCAGATCTCCGGGTCGCCGGACTGGCAGTCGGCCAGCTTGCCCGGCAGGCCCGAGCCGCCCATCAGGTTCTTGCGGGTCAGGTCGCGGGCCTGGCGGGCCGCGATCCTCGCCCGGGCCGCCTGCGCCGCCTTGATCACGATCGCCTTGGCCTCGCCGGGATTCCGGTCGAAGAAGTCCCGCAGGTGGTCGTTGCACACCTTCTGCACGAACGACTTGGCCTCGGTGTTGCCCAGCTTGGTCTTGGTCTGGCCCTCGAACTGGGGCTCGGCGAGCTTGACGTGGACGATCGCGGTGAGACCCTCACGGACGTCATCACCGGTCAGGTTCTCGTCCTTGTCCCGGAGCATGTTCTGCTCGCGGGCGTAGCGGTTCACGATCGAGGTGAGCGCCGCGCGGAAGCCCTCCTCGTGGGTGCCGCCCTCCGCTGTGTTGATCGTGTTCGCGAACGTGTGCACGGATTCCGCGTAGGACCCGGTCCACTGCATGGCGGCCTCGGCCGAGATGCCAGCCGCCTCGTCGCCGAACTCGATCACCGTGCTGTGCACGGGCTCCTTCGACGCGTTCAGGTACCTGACGAAGTCCGCGATGCCGCCGTCGTACCGGTAGCTCACGACGTTCGGCTCGCCATTGATGTGATCCGGCCGCTCGTCGGTCAGCGTGATCGCCAGCCCGCGGTTCAGGAACGCCATCTCCTGCAGGCGGCGCGACAGCGTTTCGAACGACCAGACCGTGCTCTCGAAGATGCCCCCGTCCGGCCAGAACGTGATGATCGTGCCGGTCTCCTCGGTCGGCTCGCCCTTCTGCAGCGGCCCGGTGGGCTCGCTGGCCGCGTAGGACTGCCGCCAGACGTAGCCATCCTTGTAGACCTCGACCTCGAACCTGGCCGACAGGGCGTTGACCACCGACACGCCCACGCCGTGCAGGCCGCCGGACACCGCGTAGGCCTGGCGGTCGAACTTGCCCCCGGCGTGCAGCGTGGTCAGCACCACCTCGACCGCGGGGCGGTTCTCCACGGGGTGGTTGTCCACCGGGATACCGCGGCCGTTGTCGGCGACCCGGACTCCGCCGTCGGCGAGGAGGGTCACGTCGATCCGGTCGGCGTAGCCAGCCAGTGCCTCGTCAACCGCGTTGTCCACAACCTCCTGAACGAGGTGGTGCAGGCCGCGCTCACCGGTCGAGCCGATGTACATGCCGGGGCGCTTGCGGACGGCTTCCAGCCCCTCCAGAACCGTGATTGAGCGCGCATCATATGACAAAGCAGAATACTCCTCCTGAACAAGGCAGCCACGCGGGCCACTGCCTCGCGGGGACGTCCCCCCTGTCCCCCTCCGGCTGCAGTTACATTTTACCTGGCCGTACCGTCAGCCTCAGCCGACTGCACCAGTCGGCTGCCAGGCGCGACGACCCCCTGGGCAAACACCCTCAGCCATAGGTGTCGCGGGGGCCGCGGCCGCCGCGCACCCGCCATT
>JASHQP010000247.1 GCA_030039095.1 Streptosporangiaceae bacterium | reverse complement strand
GGGTCCGGGCCTGCGCTGGCCGCGGCCGGCGCGACGGTGCCGGTCACGGCGCGGCCTGGGCAGCCACCAGCCGGGCGTACCGGCCCTGGCGGCGCAGCAGTTGCTCGTGACTTCCGCTCTCCACGATCTGGCCGTGGTCGAGCACGACGATCTGGTCCGCGTCCTGGACGGTGGACAGCCGGTGCGCGATCAGCAGTGTGGTGCGGCCACGGCGCAATGGCTTTAGTGCCGCCAGGATCGAGGACTCGGCCGCGACGTCGACGTTCGACGTGGCCTCGTCCAGGATGAGGATCGGCGCGTTCTTCAGCAGCGCACGGGCGATCGCGATGCGCTGCCGCTGGCCGCCGGACAGCCGAAGGCCACGCTCGCCCACAACCGTCCCCAGTCCGTCCGGCAGAGCATCGACGAAACCGATAGCGCCCGCGGCGGAGAGAGCCGCCCGCAACTGCTCGTCGTCTGCACCCGGGCAGGCGATGGTCAGGTTGTCCCGGATCGGGGCGTGGAACAGAAACGTGTCCTGCGGGACCACGGCGGCGAGCCGGCGGGCTTCGTCCGGATGCAGGGTGGCGATGTCCACGTCGTCGATACTTATCCGGCCCGCCTGCGGTTCGAAGAAACGCAGCAGCAGCGACGCGATGGTCGTCTTGCCTGCCCCGGATGCGCCAACGATCGCCAGGGTCTGGCCTGCGCCGACACTGAAGCTGACCCCGTCCAGGACCATCCGGCCCGGCCGGTAGCCGAAGCTGACCCGCTCGAACGAGACAGCCGGCGCTGTAGCCGCCGGCTGCCTGGCAGCGCCCGACGTCCCCGGCGGTGTCACCTGCAAGATCTCGAACGCGCGCTCGACCTTCGACATGCCCCACACGGCGGAGTGCATCGCGTCGTGGATCTCCCGGGCGGGCCGGAAGCACTCGGCAGCCAGCAGCAGGATCAGCAGCAGCTACTGGGTGGTCAGCTCACCGGCCGCGAGCCGGAACCCGCCCACTGCCAGGCCTGCAGCCGCCCCTGCGGCGGCGGCGAACGCCATGATCCCCGTGAAGACGCCAGATACCGTGATCAGCCGGATGGCAGCGTCCCTGACCCTGGCCGAACGGGCGGCCAGCTCCCGCCCCCGCTCCTCCGCCACGCCGAACATCTTCAGCGTGGTCATGCCCTGCAGGTTGTCCACGAACTCAGCCGACAGCGGCCGGTAGCTCTCCGACCAGAACCGCATCCGCGGGCCGAGCGCCCGGTACTCGGCCGACGGGATGAACATCACCGCCGCGGCGAAGACCGCTATGCACGCGCCCGTGGCCGGGTCGATGACGATGACCGTAATCACGATCGCCAGCGCGGACAGCGACGCCGCGATGACCTTGGCCAGGAACAGCCGGAAGTACGCGTCGAGCCGCTCCACCCCATCCACCAGGATCGCTTCCAGTTCGCCCGAGCGCTCCCGGCCCACCCACGCCGGCCCGAGCCCCAGGATCACTGACACCAGGCGCACGCGCAGCCGGGTCGTGATGCGCACCGACGCGCCGGCCATAGCGGCGCCCTGCGTGACGATGGCCGCGGCACGAACCAGGACCAGGCCCACTGCCGTGCCAACCCACGGCAGTGCCGCGCTCCACCGCCCCGTGGCCAGGATGCCGCCCAGGCCATAGGCCAGCGCGACGCCCTGGCCGACCCGCGTGGCCGCGATGACGAGACCCAGCGCAACCGACACCGCGAGCGGAGTCCGCTCCTGTGCGGCCATGGCCAGCAGACGCCGGTCAAACGCCCGGGCATGCCGCGACCCCGTAGCCGGGGTCAGCCCCGCCGCCATACCCGCCTCCGACACAGGCGCAGGCTAAACGCATTCCTCACGCTGATGCAACTAAGTTGCGAAAGGTACCGTCCCCAGCTCGAGGTCTCACCGTGCTACGCGGCCGTCTCACGGCGGAAGGCCGGGCAGGGCAGTTGGGCTGGGCGGGCAGGCCGATGCCAGGAGAATAGGTCAGCAGTTCCATAGGGTTTCGGACGTTCCGCTCCCGCTTGATCAGCTTCCGACCTGGGCCGATAAGGTGCAAGCGGAACCAGTTCGGGTCAGGAAACCCGGGCTCCGGCGGACCTTTATCAAGGGACTGATGGGCGGGCGATGACGATCCTGGATGCCGACGTTGCGGTCATAGGCGCTGGCTCGGTGGGGAGCATGGCTAGCTGGCAGCTCGCCCAACGGGGACTGCGCGTCATCGGGGTGGATCGGTTTATGATCCCGGGGCCGTTCTCGGCTTACGCGGGCGAATCACGCGTGTTCCGGATGGTCTACGTGGAGGGCGGGCACTACACGCAGTTGCTGCAGCGCGCCCGTGACCTGTGGCGCGAACTCGAGGCGCTCAGCGGGACCGAATTGCTCACCATCACCGGCGTGGTAACGATGCTGGAGCATGATCACCCCAGCCATGCCGCCCTGCTGCAGGCAGGCCGGGAACAGGGCCTGACCTTCGAGGTCCTGGCCGGGGCGGAGGCGCGCCACCGCCTGCCCCAGCACCTCATCCGCGACGGTGACGTTGCCCTGTTCGATCCCGAGGGCGGTTACCTCCGCAGCGAGCGAGCCGTGTTCTCGGCTCTCCGGCAGGCCGAGCGCCACGGGGCGTCGTTCCTCGGCAATCGGCAGGTCAGGGCGCTGGAACGCGACGGTGACCGGTGGCTCGTCCACACGGATAAGGAAGAGGTCCGCGCGCCCCGGGTGCTGGTCGCGACAGGAACCGGGGCCGGGCCGGTCTGCGAAGCGCTTGGCACGCACCTCGCCGTGCTTCCCCAGATACTGACCTGGTTCCCGATCGCCGATCACGAACTGCTCGCGCGCGGCGAGCGGATGGTCTTCATCCGCAGATCGCGTGATGCCCAGTTCTACGGCTTCCCTAGCAGCGACGGATGGACGATGAAGGTGGCGGCCAGTGTCTACCTTGACGAGGTCGCCTCGATGGCCCGCCCGATCACCTGGGATCCCGGCCATCTCGACACGGTGCAGTCCTGGGTCGCCGCGTTCCTGCCCGCGCTGGTACCCCGGCCCGTGCGCACGGTGCTGTGTGCCGACGGGTACACGGTCGACGAGACCGGCCTGCTCGGGCTCGTGCCGGGTATGGACGGGGTCGTCGTCGCTGTGGGCTTCTCCGGCCACGGATTCAAGATGGCGTCCTCGCTCGGGGCCGTCGCCGCCGACCTGGTCACCGAGGGCACGACGGCCACGGACGTCAGCTTCATGGACCCAGCACGTTTCATGCCAGAACGGCATGCCATCGACAGCCTTCCTCTGAACGCTGCGACTCAACTGGAGGAAGCGCATCTATGACCAGCCCATCGTCATACACGCTCGGGGATCTGGAAGCGCAGCCGGGCTCGCAGGTTCGCGGCTACTGCGAGGTGAATCTCGGGACCAGCACCGTCGCACTGCCGGTCGCCATCACTCACGGGGCTGAGCCCGGGCCGGTTCTTGCGGTCACCGCGGGGATCCACGGAGGCGAATACGTCCCGATGATCGCGGTCCGCCAGTTCATCCGCGATCTCGATCCCTCCCGGATGAGGGGCACCGTGGTCGCCAGCCTGCAATCAAGCCCAGTCGCGTTCGAGCGGCGATCGGCCTTCCGCAACCCCCTCGACGGCGAGAACCTCAACAGGTCCTTCCCCGGCGATCCGCTCGGCGGCCCCACCGCACGGCTGGCCGCCTGGCTCTGGGAAAACCTGCTGACCCAGGCTGACTACTACGTCGACTGCCACTGCGGTGACCTGCCCGAGGCGCTCGACCCGTTCGCAGGTGTCGCCCCGGGGCCGGACGGCGCGCTGAGCGAGCAAGGCCGTGCGGTGGCCGACTGCTTCGACGTCGCGCGCATCATCGAGGAGCGTCTCGAGGGATCTGCCGTCTTCCAGGCCGCGCGCGCCGGGGTCGCCGCGACCCTCGTCGAAGTGGGCGGTCAGGGCCGCTGGTCGGAGGCAGAGGCCGATGTGCAGCGCCAGGGCCTGCTGCGTGTCGCGGCGCTGGCCGGCATTGTCCCGACCGATGGTGGTGCCCGCCCGCGCCTGCCGCTGTTCGAGGAGGCGGCGGACGTGGTCAGCGACCGTTCCGGCCTGTGGTTTCCCGAGGTTGACTTCGGGGCTTCGGTGGAGCAGGGAGCTCGCCTCGGCCGACTGGAGGACGCGTTCGGGGACACGGTCGTCGAGGTTCTGGCTCCTACCGCTGGCGTCCTGACATTTGGGCTGAGCAGCCTTGCCGCGGCCCCGGGCGACCTGCTGGCCTACATCGCGCGTCCCGTACCGGAGGGCTAGCCGACCTTCGTGACCCGCAACCCCGGTCAGCCTGCGGTCTTGATGAGCGGCACGTCCCGCGTGAACGCCCGGAACCCGACGCTGTAGTACATCCCGCGTGCGGCGGGATGCCCCAGCGCGCCCAGGCAGGCGACCGTCATATGAGTGGCCCCGGCCGCCCGTGCCCCGTGCATCCCGTGCAGCAGCATCGCCCTGGCCAGCCCAAGCCGCCGGTACCCCGGATGCGTTCCGACGGGCTCGAACTGGGCGGTCGTGTTCGCCTCGTCGAGCCACATGATCGTCGACGCAGCCATCGTCCCGTCCGGCGCCTCCACGAGGACGTGCAGGTCGCCGCGATACGCCGGTGTCTGCCGGACGCCCTCGTAAGCCTCGGCCGTGTACGTCGACGGGGCCCAGGCGTCCACATGAGCCTGAACCGCGGCCTGCGGCCCGGCCTCGTCGGCGGTCCGGAAGCGGTATCCGGCCGGCAGCTCCGGCTCTTCCAGGTCTTTGAGGTCCCGCCGATTGAGCTGTGTCCACGAGCCGGTGTCGCCGAGCGAGGCAGGATCGGCCTGGAAGCCGTGCGCCGACCACCGCTCCAGGGCGAACTCATCGGCGGCCTGCGGCGCCACCGTCCGCTCGATGCCGACGGTCACGCCTGCATACCAGTCGATCACCTCGTCTACCAGCTCGCCGCGGCTGGGATGGACCTGATAGGTCAGATAGGCACTGGTGACGTCCGTCACCGACCCGTCGCTCCGCCTCAGCCGGCGCGGCAGGTAGGCCCAGCCCCAGGCCACGAGTTCGTCACCGGAGAACCACAGCCGGCGCAGCCAGCTCTGGCCGTGGCTCGCGTGGTCTTTGCCCCAGATCCAGGCCAGCTCCCCGAACGACGCGTCGCTGTTCACCAGGTCGGGACGGGCGGCCGTAACCCGCTGCGCCAGGCCCTGCATCAGCTGCACGTCCGCGGCGGTCACCGCTCCATCAACGCTCATGGCCTAGACGGCTACTCCACGCGATGGAGGGTGAGGCCAAGGGAGGCGAACTGCTCGAACGGCCGGTGGTAGCCACGCTCGATGTGGTGGATGCCCCGCAGCAGCGAGGGCTGGTCGGCGACGGCGGCGGCCAGCACGGCGGAGAACCCGGCCCGCACATCGGGAAGCGTGACATCCGCGCCGCGCAGCTTGGACACGCCCCTGATCACGGCGGAATGCACGGCATTGGTGTCGTGGAACCGGCACGCGGGGCCGCCCAGGCACGCCGCGAAGACCTCGATCTCGCAGCCCATTTTCTGCAGCGCGGGGACGTACACCAGCCGGTTCTCGAACACGGTCTCGTGCAGCACCGACATGCCTTCGGCCTGGGTGAACAGCACCATCAGCGGCTGCTGCCAGTCCGTCATGAACCCGGGATGGGTGTCGGTGTGCACCGCCGCCGCCCGCAGGCCGCCGGGCGCGGACGCGGTGATCCACTCGTCGGTGATGTCGAACCGTGCGCCCATCCGGGCCAGCGTCGTGATGGCGGTGACCAGCCGGTCCTGCGGGCACCCGTGCACCCGGACCTCTCCCCCGGTTATCAGCCCGGCCACGAGGTAGGAGAACGCCTCGAGCCGGTCTCCGGCCAGCCAGGTGCTCGCGCCGCGCAGCCGGGGCACGCCCTCGATCACGATCCGCCGGTCCGGGCTGAGCTCGATCTGCGCCCCCATCCGCTGCAGGAACAGCGCGAGCTCGACGACCTCGGGCTCGGTCGCCGCGTTGCGCAGCACGGTCTTGCCCTCGGCCAGCACGGCGGACAGCAGCACGGTCTCGGTCGCACCGACGCTCGGGTACGGCAGGTCGATGCGCGCGCCGTACAGCTTGCCGGCGTGCGCGGTGATTCCCTGCTCGCCGACCTCCACCTCGGCGCCCATCGCACGCAGCGCCGCCACGTGGTAGTCGACCGGCCGGCGGCCGATCTGGTCACCGCCCACCAGCGGCACGAACGCCTCGCCGGTATGGTGCAGCAGCGGGCCCAGCATCAGGATCGGGATCCGGTTCAGCCCGGTGAACGCCTCGGGGACGCGGGGCTCGACCGCGTCACCGGCCACGATCGTGATCTCCGCATCGGAGCGGACCACGTGGTAGCCGATCGATTCCAGCATCGCGGCCGTAATGTCGACGTCCCCGACCTCCGGGACGTTGCGCATGGTGCTCGGCGCCTCACCGAGCATCGCCGCGACCATGTGCTTGGACACCGCGTTCTTCGACCCGCGGACGCGAATATCGCCGCGTAGCGGGCCAGAGGGCTCGACTTGCCAAGTTTCGGTCACGCTGATCACTGTACGCACAAAACCCCCAGGCCCGCGTCAACTAGACAGCCCGGCCACAGCCGCGCGGTCCGGGCGCCGGGCTGCCTTCGCCGCGCCGGCACGGGTTGCCTTGCGCTGGCGGCGAAACCGCTCCTGCCGTGAACCGGGCCCGGGTTACCGTGGCCGGGGGACGGGTCTTCCGTCCAGGCAGGAAGGGGACGGCATGCTGGATCCGACCCTGGCGGGCCCGAACGGGCGTGCCCGGCAGCCCAGGCCGCTGTTGCGGACGATGCTCGGCGAGGTGCTGCGCCGGACCAGGCGGGAGCAGGGCCGGACCCTGGCCGACGTGGCCCGGGCCGCCCGGGTCTCGATGCCGTACCTGTCCGAGGTAGAGCGCGGGCGCAAGGAAGCCTCGTCAGAGGTGCTGGCCGCGATCTGCGAGTCACTGGGCATCGACTTGTCCGACCTGCTGGCCGGCGTGTGGCGCGACCTGGCCGAGCTCCGCATCCGTCACGCCCGGTTCGAGCGCGCCGCGCAGGCCCGGCCTGCTGAGCCTGTCCGGCAGGCACAGCCCGTCCCGCGGGCCGAGCAGGCCAAGCAGGCCAAGCAGGCCGAGCGGGTCATCCAGCTCGACGCCATCCGCGGCGGCCGCGCCGGTGCGCCCATGCTGCAGCGCCAGGGCCCGGCCGCCGCGCCGCGGTGCCTGGCAGCGTAAGCGTCAGGCAGCGTGAGCGTCAGGCATTGGCCAGCTCGGCCTGAGCCGCGATCCGCGTGGTGATTACCTGGTCGGCCAAGCCGTAGTCGACGGCCTGCTGCGCGCTCAGGGTCATGTTCCTGTCGGTGTCGGCGCGGATCTTGGCCACCGGGTGGCCCGTGTGCCGGCTCAGGATCTCGTCCATCTCGGCCCGGACCCTGGCCACCTCCTTGGCCTGAATGGCGAGGTCGGGCAGGGTTCCCCGGGCCTGGCTCGACGGCTGGTGCAGCAGCACCTTGGCGTGCTGCAAGACGGAACGCTTGCCCACCGCGCCCGCGGCGAGCAGCACCGCCGCGGCCGACGACGCCTGCCCCATGCAGATCGTGGCCACGTCGGGCTGGACGAACTGCATCGTGTCGTAGATCGCGGTCAGCGCGCTGTAGCTGCCGCCCGGGGAGTTGATGTACAGCGAGATCTCGAGTTCCTGGCTCGCCGCCTCCAGGTGCAGCAGCTGGGCCATGACGACGTTGGCCACGCCGTCGTCGATCTCGGTGCCGAGGAAGATGATCCGCTCCGAGAGCAGCCGGGAGTAGATGTCGAAGGCGCGCTCGCCGAGCGAGGTCCGCTCGACCACGGTGGGAATCGTGTACTGGCTCATGATCACAGCCCCATCGACTTGGCCTTGCCGGCCGCCGGACGCACGTCGTCGAGACGCTCCACGATGTGGTCGATGATCCCGTAGTCGAGGGCCTCCTCCGCGCTGAACCA
This sequence comes from Streptosporangiaceae bacterium, assembly GCA_030039095.1. Next base: position 26,142 of record JASHQP010000247.1, on the reverse strand, counting down.
GCGGTCCCGCAGGCCGTCGGCCGCGACCTTGTCCTCCGGCTGCCCGGTGTGCTTGGAGATCAGCCTGGTCATCATCCTCCCGGTCCGGTCGAGCTGCTCGGCCCAGATCTCGACGTCGGCCGCGGTGCCGCCGAATCCGGCCGAGCCCTGGTGCATCAGCACCTGCGCGTGCGGCAGGCTGAACCGCTTGCCCGCGGCCCCGGCGCACAGCAGGAACTGGCCCATGCTCCCGGCCAGGCCCATCGCCAGCGTCCTGACGTCGTTGGGGATCAGCTGCATCGTGTCGTAGATCGCCATGCCCGCGCTGACCGAGCCGCCGGGCGAGTTGATGTAGAGGCTGATGTCGCTGCGCGGGTCCTCGGCGGACAGCAGCAGCAGCTGGGCACAGAGCCGGTTGGCGATCTTGTCGTCGACCTCGGCGCCCAGGACGATGATGCGCTGGTACAGCAGGCGCGTGGCCAGCTGGTCGTCGATCAGCCCGGCGGTCAGCGCGGGCTCGGCAACGGCAGTCTGCATGATCTCCCCTTCTGCTGCGGCGCCGGTCATCCGGCCGTCCACAAGCCACAGTGGCTCGCCCGCCCGGGATCAGCCAAGACAATCTGCCGATGGCAGAGCAACGAGCACGTGGCAAGGTTGTGGCATGGCGAATGACTCAGCGCACCGGGACGTGACCATCGAGCGAATCGCGAGCGGCGTTTTCACGGCCGTGAACAGCCGGGGCGGCCGGCTCACGTTCGGCACCGGCGGCGGTGCCGACTTCACGCCCACGGAGCTGCTGCTCGCCGCGATCGGCGGGTGCACCTCGATCGACGTCGACATCCTGACCTCGCGCCGGGCCGAGCCGGACAGCTTCGAGGTCCGGGTCGAGGCAGACAAGATCCGCGACGACGACGGGAACCGGCTGACCGACATCGAGGTCACGTTCCGGATCGCGTTCCCGGCCGGCGAGCAGGGCGACGCGGCCAGGGCGATCCTGCCCGACGTGGTGAAGAAGTCGCACGACCGGCTCTGCACGGTCGGGCGCACGGTCGAGCTCGGCACGCCCATCACCGGGCGCGTCGGCTAGCGGCCGGGCCCGGCCGGCCTCACCGGGGCGGGTCGCAGCGCATGAACCAGATCCGCGGCCCGCCGTCCGGCACGGTTCCGTCGTCGACCACGCGGAAGCCCATCGAGGCGTAGAAGCCCAGGTTGCGTTCCCTCGCGGTCTCCAGGAATGCGGGCAGCCCGGCCTCGGCGGCGCGGTCGAGACCGAACCGCACGAGCGCCCGGCCCAGGCCCTCGCCCTGGCGTGACGGGTCGACGCCGAGCTGATCCAGGTACCACAGCGGCTCGGCGGGCACGTGCTCCTCGATCCAGTCCCAGATCCGGTCATACCGGGCGCCGTTGTCATCGGTCATCCCGATCACGACGGGCCGCGCCAGCCGCTCGGTCTCCAGCCACGACCCGGCCCGGTCCGGCGGCACCCACACCGCGAACCCCGCCCCGCCGGCCGCTTCGAAGACGAGGCCGAGCTCGATGTTCCCGGCGTTCCAGGCCCGGAAGCAGACCTGCAGATCTGCCTCGGGATCGGGCAGGTCGGGGAACGGCCAGCGAATCATCGGATCGTCGGCAAAGGCGCGGGCAAGAACCCTCGCCAGCGCGTCCAGCTGGCTCGGCGCCGCGCGCCGCACGGCCGGCCCGCCCTCGGTCTTCGCTGCCACGGCGCAAACCTAGCATCGCAGCCGCGCCGCCGAAATTCCACCGCAGCGAGGGCCGCTGACCGGGCCCGGGCTATCGCCGGGACCGGCCAGCCCGTTCGTACTCCTCGACCACGCTCGACGGGATGCGCCCGCGCTCGCTGAGCTCGATACCCCGCTCGGCCGCCCAGACCCGGATCGCATGACTGCGCCGACGGCTGGCGACGGTGCGCACCGGCCGCCGCACCGCCCTTCGCACCGCGCGTGCGTGCGAGACGAACGGCGCAATCTGCTTGCGGAACCGCGTGGCGTTCTTCTCGTTCAGGTCGATCTCGTACTCCGAGCCGTCGAGCCCAAACCGCACAGTTTCATCCGCCGGGCCGCCGTCAAGGTCGTCCTCGAGCGTGACAAAGGTTTTCTGTGCCATCCCAACCCCCCGTGTCGCGATGGACTAATCGCATTGTTCATCACACCTCAGGCACATTTCATGCCCCGCCCGGATGATCTCCATGCCAGCTGAAACGTCTCAGATCCAAATAGCGTCCCTGGCGGCAACGGCGGGTCAAGCGGGGCCCACCGGGGCTTCCCCGGGGGGTTAAGTTGGGGCACCGGCGCTTCCCAGGGGGTTGAGCTGGAGCCACCGGTGGCGGCCCTCCGGGCGCGACTGTGCTGAATAGGTACGGGCGGAGCCGTACCCACTCCGCACGGAGCGGGCCGCAGCGGCCGGAAAGCCCCGGATCGGGCGGCGCCAAGGCTCTGCCCGGGCTGGGTTCACGACCCCCGACGAACCTCCAGGGGGGTGTACTAAGGCTTGCGGGCCACGCCGCCCCACATGCCCGAGCGGGCCCCGTGCGGGGCCTCTGGCCCTGGCCGCCACTCATGCACCCCCACCAGGCCTGGCTCGGCCAGCTCCAGGCCGTCGAAGAAGCGCATGACCTCCTGGTGGGTGCGGTGCCGCTGCGTCTCGTGAGCCAGCCGGTTGTACCGCCGGGCAGCCTCGGCCATCCGCTCGGGCTCTATGTCGGAGGCCACCTGGGACAGGGCCAGGTAACTGCCGGCCGGGACCACGGACATCAGCCGGCTCACGAGACCGTACGGGTCGTCGGCGTCCACGATCAGGTGCATGATCGCTATCAGCATCACCGCCACCGGCTGCGAGAAGTCCAGGGTCCGCGCGGCCTCGCGGAGGATCCTCGACGGGTCGCGCAGGTCCGCGTCGATGTAGTCGGTGATGCCTCCCGGCGCGCTGGTGAGCAGCGCCCTGGCGTGGGTGAGCACGACCGGGTCGTAGTCGACGTAGACCACGCGGCAGTCCGGGGCCACGGACTGCGCCACCTCGTGGGTGTTGTTCGAGGCCGGGATTCCGGTGCCGATGTCGAGAAACTGCCGGATTCCGGCCTCGGCGGTCAGGAACCGCACCACACGGGCAAGGAACGCCCGGTTAGCGCGAACCGACATGACGATCCCCGGGTAGGCCTCCATTACCGCGTCGCCGGCCGCGCGGTCGGCGGCGAAGTTGTCCTTGCCGCCGAGCCAATAGTCGTGCACCCGGGCGCTGTGCGCCACGCTCGTGTCTAACGCGGACCGCTCACCCGCCGCGGCGGGGCCGCCAGGTCGTTCCGCACCCGCCGCCGGTTCCGTTTCGCCAGACATCGCACGCCCTTCGGCTCAACCGCCAATGACGCGAATGGTAGCGCTGCCCGTACTGGGGCTGCCGCACCGGCGGGCGGTGGTGGGCCTGTGCGTAGCACGGTGCGCAGGGACCGCACGCACCTCCGGGGATCTGCCGGCGGCATGTGTCACGATGCCGGGGTGGAAACCGGGCAGAGTCAGCGCTACCGAGTCGTGGGCCTGTTCGCGGGGATCGGGGGTCTCGAGGCTGGCTTGGGTGCTGCCGGGCATGAGGCGCGGCTGCTGTGCGAGGTGTGGGAGCCGGCGCGAGCTGTGCTGCGCGCCCGGTTCCCGGGGCTGGAGATCGAGCCTGACGTGCGGGAGCTGGGTTCGCTGCCGGGCGACGCCGACGTGATCGCTGCCGGGTTTCCCTGCACCGACCTGTCGCAGGCCGGGCGTACCGCCGGGATCAGCGGGAGTCAGTCTGGGCTCGTCGCTCATGTGTTCCGGCTGGCTGACAAGCATGACCTTCGGTGGCTGGTCCTGGAGAACGTCCGTAACATGCTGGCGCTGGACGGCGGCCGTGCCATGCATTACCTGGCTGCGGAACTGGAGGATCGCGGATTCAGCTGGGCATACCGCCTGGTCGACTCGAGGTTCACCGGCGTCCCGCAGCGGCGGCAGCGTGTTCTGCTGGTGGCGAGCCGCAGCGAAGATCCACGCGGTGTGCTGTTGTCGGATGACGCTGGCGAGCCCGGCGCGGGGCGGTACGCGTCCGATGCGTTCGGGTTCTACTGGACCGAGGGGCTTCGCGGGCTCGGCTGGGCGCGAGACGCGATCCCGACGCTCAAGGGCGGCTCGACGATCGGAATTCCGTCGCCGCCCGGGGTCTGGCTCCCGGATGCGCCCGCGGGACGCCAGCTCGTCACGCCCTCGGTCGGGGACGCCGAGGCGCTCCAGGGCTTCGCGCGGGGCTGGACGTCTGCGGCCGCGACGGGCCAGCGCAACGACGTGCGCTGGAAGCTGGTCGGCAACGCGGTGACCGTGGGAGTCGCCGCGTGGCTCGGCCGGCGTCTGGCTGATCCGGGTGCCTACGACGAGGCCGAGGCGGAACCGCTCGCTGACGGCGATCGGTGGCCGACTGCGGCGTGGGGGCGTGATGGCCGCCGCTGGCGCTCGCGTGTGTCGATGTGGCCGCAGGCCGGCCCGTACGCGCATCTGAGAGACGTGCTCGACGAGACGAGGACCGTTCCGCTGTCCCACCGGGCCGCTGCCGGGTTCTTCGAGCGGACACAGCGCGCGAAGCTGCGGTTCGACCAGGAGTTCATCCTCGCCGTGAAACGGCACGTCGAAGCGACGGCGCCCACGGTATTGACGATCTGTCGCCAGCAACTATGACGCCGCCTTCGCCGGTATCTGACCGGTCCAGGACACCCGAGCCGTCATCGGCGGCGGCCCGGGCGCGCATGGTCCGCCAGAAGCGTGCCGGCACCGCGCCCGAAGTGGCGCTTCGGAGGGAGTTGCACCGTCGCGGGCTCCGTTATCGCGTCGACTTCCAGCTTCCGCTTCACGGCGTGCGGCGGCGTGCCGATGTCGTGTTCACGGCACGGCGGATCGCGGTGTTCGTTGACGGCTGCTACTGGCACGCGTGCCCGGTCCATGCCACGTGGCCGGCTGCCAGTTCGCAGTGGTGGCGGGCCAAGCTGGAAGGCAACGTGCGCCGTGACCGCGACACAGACCAGCGACTTGCCGACGCAGGCTGGATCAGCCTTCGCTTCTGGGAGCATGAGGACCCGGTTACGGCGGCGGATCGCGTCGAGTCGGCGCTGCGCACGTCGTAGCCGGCCGCTCGCGTCACGCCCGTCACTCCCCCGCCTGCTGCCGCTCGCCGCTGGCGATGCGGGCCCGCCGCGTGACCCGCTGCAGGTATTCGGTGCGGTCGAGCGGGTTGGCGTCGGTCCGGGGGCGGTCCGGGGGCACGCCGGTCACCGGCTCGTACCGGTCGAACGCGGACTCGAGGACGCCCTCGCCGCCGGTCAGCGGGGGCAGCGACTGGCGCAGTTCGTGCACCGCGGCCGCCGGGATGTCGCCCTCGAGCGTGCACGCCGGGCCCTGCATCTGCTGCGTTCGCGGGACCGCGCGCAGCCGGGCCAGGGCCGGCAGCAGCACCCCGAGCGTGTCAGCGGGCACGTCGAGCCGGAAGTGCTGCACGGGCTCGCACACCACGGTTCCGGCCCGCTGCAGCGCGGCCATGACCACCAGGGGGGTCAGCCCACGGTAGTCCTCGCCGGTGCTGGACAGGCTCTTGGTGAACCGCGCGTGGCCGAGGCTGTGCTTGCCCAGGTAGCCGGAGTGCGTCATCGTGACCGCGCAGTCGGTGACCTCCCAGCCGCGCAGGCCCTGCCGCAGCGTCGCAAGCGCGGTCTCCTCGACCGCGCGGAAGAACGCCGGCGGCATCGTGCCCGCGAGGTCCGCCGCGATCTCGAACGTCACGCCCGAACCCGGGGCGGCCGGCTCGACCCGCAGCCCGATCGTCGCCAGGAACGGGTTGCCGCCCTCGTGCATCCGCTCGGCCGCGGCGCCGGAGCCGGCCGGCCGCTCCACGCAGATCGTGGTCGACTCGCGGAAGCCGACGTCCAGGCCGAAGTCGGCGGCCAGGGTGGCCCCGATCACCTCCTTCTGCACCTCTCCGTAGAGCGAGACCGACAGTTCCTGGCGCGCGTCGTCCTGGCGCACGTTGATCAGCGGGTCCTGCTCGGCGAGCTGGCCGAGCGCCGCGCGCAGCGCGCCCCGCTCCCCCGGGTCGCGCGGGACCACGACGGTCTCCAGGGTCGGCGGCGCGAACCGGTGCTGCTCGCCCGGCGGCGGCACCCCGACCGTGTCGCCGACCCTTACCTCGGCCAGGCCCCACAGCTTGCCGATCTCCCCGGCGGAAACCGAGCCCCGCCGCACGGCCGCACCGTCGGCGAACACGCTGATCGCGGTCACCTTGCGCGAGCCACGCCGGCCGAACCGCACCCGGTCCCTGATGCGCACGGTCCCGGAGAACATGCGCACGCAGGCGATCTTCTCCCCGGCCGGGCCGCGCTCGATCTTGAACACCCGCCCGGACACCGGGCCCGCGGCGTCCCGCCCGGCCGCGGGCAGCAGCGCGGCGATCCCGCTCATCAGCGCGCCGGTGCCCGCGCCGGTGAGCGCCGACCCGAAGAACACCGGGTGCACGCACCCCCGCCGCGACTGCGCGGCGAGTTCCCGCCGCAGCCGCCGCGGCGACACCCCCTGCCCTCCGCTCACGTACGCGGCGAGCAGCGGATCGCTGTGCTCGGCGAGGACTTCGAGAAGACGGGCCGGAACGCGACGCTCCGCCCCGTCCCAGGCCACGAACTCCGCCTCTGGTGTGCCCGGTCCGCGCACCGATCCCATCGCGACGATCGCCGGCGCGAGCCGCTCCGCGATGGCCTCGAGCACGCGGTCGCACGAGGCGCCGCGGCGGTCGATCTTGTTGACGAAGATCAGCGTCGGGACGCGGAGCCGCTGCAGCGCGCGCATCAGGATGCGGGTCTGCGGCTGCACGCCCTCGACCGCGGAGATCACGAGCACCGCGCCGTCGAGCACACCGAGGGCGCGTTCCACCTCGGCGATGAAGTCCGGGTGCCCGGGGGTGTCGATCAGGTTGACGGTGACGTCGCCGATCGCGAACGACGCCACCGCTGACTTGATCGTGATCCCGCGCTGGCGCTCCAGCGCGAGCGAGTCGGTCTGCGTCGTTCCAGCGTCGACGCTGCCGACCTCATCGATGACACCGGCGGCGAACAGCAGCCGCTCGGTGAGGGTGGTCTTACCGGCGTCTACATGCGCCAGGATCCCCAAGTTCAGTGTTGCGCGAGCCAAGCGCCATACCCTCCGACCAGGTCAGGAAGCCCTTTTCGATGGATACGGGCGCTGCTCCCATGTTCCCTCCCTGGCCGGATCCCGCGCGTGCTCGATGTGAATGATGGGGCCGCCGGCGTGGCGGCGGCAACTTATTTTTGGCCCGCCGCCGTGCCGCGGCTCAGTCGGTGAACGTCGGGTCGGCGCCGTGCAGCGCCCGGGCCCGTCCCTTGGGCTCCTCCCAGTCCTCGGAGCGGCCGAACGCGGTCATGTCCAGCAGCGCGTACGCCGCGATGGTCTGCTCCGAGCCCCGGGCGTAGGCCGAGTAGGTATGGAAGACGTCGTCGCCGTCGCGCAGGAAGCAGCTGAAGCCCGGCACGTCCTCGGCTTCGCCGTCCTCGATATCGGCCGACCGGTCGCGGTAGTTGTACTCCACCGACCCCCGGGATTTGTCCAGCGTGGCGCCGAAGTCGTAGTTGAAGTCGCTGTCGGCGGAGGAGTACCACGGCACCACCCAGCCGCGAGCGGCCTTGTATGCCTCGAGCTTGGCCAGCGGGGCCCGGGACACCGCCACGAACGAGGCGTCGCGCGAGTGCACCTGATCCAGCAGCCGCTGCGGGACCACGTCGAGGCTGGCCGTGCAGCCCGGGCAGGCCGCTTCCCACTCGGGCTGGAACATGACGTGCTGGATCACCAGCTGGCTGCGGCCGCGGAACAGATCGGCGAGCGTGACCGGCCCGTCGGCGCCCTCGAACATGTACTTCTTCTCTATCCGCACCATTGGCAAGCGACGGCGCTCCGCGTTCAGGGCGGTAATCCTGGCGGTCTGTTCCTTCTCCAGAGCAAGCAGCTGACGCCTGGCTTGGAGCCACTCCTCGCGCGAAACGATCTCCGGCAAAGCCATCCCAACCTCCTCGGACCTGACGCTGTGCCGGTATAGACCGAGCGAGGCCGGCAAAGTAATCGCTCCGCGGCGCGGTTCAGATGTCGCCGTCAGCCATCCGGCCGGTCGCGCTCCACAGGGCTTCGAGCTGGCGGGTCAGGTTCTCCAGGACCGGCAGCTGCGCCTGCACGCAGCGCAGGCGGACCGGTATCACGCGCTCGGCCAGCGCAGCCTGAGAGGTGCGCTGGTCGACCAGGCACCCGCCCTGCTCATCCGGGTAGGCCATCGCATGCATCGCCGCGACGATGCGGCGCCGCAGGTGGTCTTCTGTGCTGAGCACCCGCACGGTGCGGCTGCCGAAGTGCTGGTGCCCTCCGGCGTCGCTCGCCGTGACCGTCACCGTGAGCCAGCCGTCGCCCGGCCCGGATTCCATCGTCAGTTCCCGGCCGCGGGTTTCCACGGGCTGTCCAGATCCGGTGACCGACCATTCGACCTCCCCAAGCCCCAGGGCCGTGGCCTGGCCACCGTCGAGGTGCCAGCCGACGGCCAGGGCGGGCCCGATGACGTCGGGATCCTCCAGGTACTCGCCGTCATGGCAGACCGGGCCACGAATACAAAGGCTGGGCCGGGCGAGCCGCCGGACGACGTTGCCGGTGATCGTGCTCACGGCCGGATCGGTTTCGAGCGCCAGCGACCAGTCGGTTGTGCCGACCGAGAAGACCATGCCGCCCGACGACGCGGTCCGGAACATCATCGCGGCGTTGGCCTGCCCGTATCCGCTGACCCAGCCGCCGGAGAGCGAGGCGAGGGCCAGCAGGACCCGGCCGGTGGCGCCGCGGTGGTGTTCACTGAGGCGAGGCGTGCCCACGCCCCGCTGGATGGCCACGCCGTCAACCTCGTATCCGATGATCGGCGTGGCCTCTCCTCCGGTGATCCCCCCGACCGGGAACTCAACGCCGTCGAAGGCCCAGTGCCGTGGCACGACCGGCTGATAGCCGTCGATCGCGCGGTGCCCATCCCACCAGCCGCCGCCGAGCGCCCAGGTCGACATCGTCAGCCAGTCCTCGGGGTCTGCCGTGTGCCAGATCGCGCTGCGCGGCTCGGGGGCGTTCCCCGCCGGGGGGCCACCCCGCATCTTGCGGCAGAACAGCCGATCCATCGACGCCGAGAAGTCGGTCTCCCACTCCGCGACGTCACCCGCGAAAAAGCAGACGTTGCCGCCGCGGTCGACGAACCGCAGTACTTGGCTGCGCATCTGGGCGGTCCAGTACTCGTCGTGCCCCGAACAGATCAGAAGCGTCGTGCGGTCCAGCAGCTTCGGGTCGGCGTGCAGGTCATAGTCGGTGCAGTAGGCGGGCTGGTAGCCATGTTGCTCGAGCCACGCGACCAACGGCGCATCCCAGTGAGCGAACGTCTGGCGGCGTGAGCCGCGCTGGTAGACGTCTGGCGCGTCGCCGTCCATCACCTGCCCGCCGACGCCGGCGTTGCCGGGGCGCTCGAGGCTGACGACGTAACCCTGCGCGTTCCAGTCGCTCGCCCACCGCGCCCCGGCGTAGAGGCTGGTGCCGCCGATCTGGTTATAGGCGGAGTACGTGGCCGTGGGGAGCTTGACCAGGATCGCCTGCCCCGCCGCGGCCGGGGTCCGCCGGACGACGAACAGGCAGGCGTCGGGCCGGACCAGAACCGCGGATCCTAGCTCGACGTCACCGCGGCGGCCGTCGGGACCCACCGGCACCGGGAGCGCGATGTAGACGCCGTCGGTCACGTCGGCCCCGAGCTCGATCTCGTACCTGGGCCACCCCCACGCCTCGTCTGGCCTGCCGAATGAAGCGCCTATACCGTCGTGGACGGCGTCGCCGCAGGCGATCTCCTCAATGGCGGCGCCACATCGGAACAGGCGCACTGCGAACCGCGGGAGCTCTGTTGATACGTGCAGCCCCAGCGGGTGGTCTGCGAGCACCGTGACCGGCCATGCGTAGCAGCGGGTCACAGCTCCCCTCCTGCCGCCCCGTCGGCTCCGGCTTCTACGGGCTGCCTCGTCGCTCCGGCTGCTGCCGCCGACGCTTCAGCCGCCGGAGCGGTGGAACTCCTGACGACCAGGGATCCGCCCAGCGGCGGTATGCGGCGGCCGTCGAGGCCGGCGCCGAGCAGGGCTCGGACGGCGAGGGCGCCGAGCTCCCGCGTGGGCTGGGCGACGGAGGTGAGCGTCGGCTTGGTGTAGGCCGAGATCTGGATGTCGTTGATCCCGACCACGGAGAGGTCTTCCGGCACCCGCCAGCCGAGGTCGTCGGCGACCCGGAGAATTACCACCGCGGCCTGGTCGTCGTACGCGACGATTCCCAGCGGGGGCCTGACCTGCTTCAGGAAGCCAGCGACGGCGCGCTCCTGGCCGAGCTTGTCCGCTGGCTCGGCGGTGAGCACGGGCTGCGGCCAGCGGCCGGCGGCCTCCAGCGCCTGCCGGTACCCCAGCAGCCGCAGCAGGCTCGACCGCACGTTGGGCCCGCGAAGGTGCGCGAGCTGCCGGTGGCCAAGGTCCAGCAGGTGACGTGCGGCCATCGCTCCGGCGCTCACGTCGTCGAATTCGACGCGGTACACCATCTGCAGGCCCATCCGGGCGCCGAAAGACGGCGTCCGCTTGCCCACGTTTCCGTGCTGGAGTTCGTCGAAGAGCGCCTCCTGCACTTCGAAGTCCCAGTTGATGACGGAAACCTGCAGCCCGTTATCCACGGCTTTGCGCAGCAGCTGCGGCTTGCCGGTCGGTGAAACGGCTATAAGTTCCTTAACCTGCTCGGAGTGGAATACCTCCAGGGCTTCCGCTTCAAGGTCTTCCTTGCCTTCGGACATGAAGAACAGGGGTTTGAAGCCGAATAGGCGCGCCTCATTCTGAATGCCGATGACCGCCTCGCCCACGTAGCTGTCGCCGAGGACCGGGACGACGACGCCGATGAGCGTGCTGGACTTCGTCCGCAACGCCCGGGCAGTGGCCGAAGGCCGGTAGTTCATGCGGCGTGCGGCCTCGCGGACGGCCGCGGTGGTGAGCTCGCTGATCGCGGGATCGCCGCTCAGCGCTCGGCTCACGGTTGCAATCGAGACGCCGAGCTCTGCGGCGACGTCGCGGATTGTTACTGGCTTGGGCACGGCTCAGTGAGCTCTCTGTCAGGCGGATTTATCAATTCCGAACTCAATGGCACCACTGGCTGAATCTGTCTCTCAGGTTAGCTGCGCGGGCGCGTGCCGGGGCCATGGGCGGACAATCTCGAGAAGTCTCGCCAGCCGCAATACCGTGGCGTCGTCATGGTGACGGCCCGCGATATGCAGCCCAACGGGCAGCCCGCCGACGGTGACGCCCGCCGGAACCGATATCGCGGGCGTCCCCCAGAGGTTGGCGAGCGGGGCGAACGGGACCGCGGCCAGCAGCCCGCCCGGAACACCCTGGACGACGGCCGGGGCCGGACCCTCGGCCGAGAACGCGGGCATCGCTACCGTTGGTGTCAGCAGAACGTCGATGTCGGAAAACAGCGCGGCCAGGCTCCCCTCGATCTCGGCACGGCGATCCAGGACGTGGGCGAACTCCCGCAGCGTCATACGCTCGCTTCTCGCGAATTCCCGGCGCACCTCCGGGCTCAGCTCCGCGGCTAGCTCGGGCCACAGGCCGGGGCCGAGGCCGACCCACCGGTCGAGCGACTCGAGCTGCAGCTTGACCGAGTTGATGTCGGTCAGCCCGACCGGCCTGTTGACCAGGATCAGGCCGGCCGCATCGATGAGCGCTTCCGCCGCTGAGCGCGTGATCGACTCGACTTCGGGCTCCACCCCGGCGAAGCCGAGGTCAGGCGACCACGCCACGCGCATTCCGCGGACGTCCAGGGACTCGATCGCGGACAGGTAGGAGACCGGCGGTGCGGGAAGCGCGGTCCGGTCATGCGGCGACGGACCCGCCATCACGTCCAGCAGCAGCGCGGCATCGGCGACCGTGGTGGCGAGGCACCCGGGCGCCGCGGTCTGGGAGTAACGGGAGCCGCGCGCATCTGGAATGCGCCCGAACGAGGCCTTGTGGCCGACCAGGCCGCAGAAGCTGGCGGGCGTCCGGGTAGAGCCGCCGCCGTCGCTCGCCGTGGCGAACGGCACCATGCCCGCCGCGACGGCCGCCGCCGAGCCTCCGCTCGAGCCGCCCGGGGTACGCGCGGGATTCCAAGGGTTCCTGGTCACGCCGGTCGTTCTGTTGTCCGTGTACGGCAGCGAGCCGAACTCGGGGACCGCGGTCTTGCCGAGCGGGACCGCGCCAGCCGCGCGCAGCCGGCGCACGTGAATCGAGTCCCGCGCCGCCGGGGCCGCGTCTCGGTACCAGAGCGATCCGCGGCCCGTTGGCATGCCCGCGCAGTCGTCGAGATCCTTGACGCCGAACGGCACGCCCGCGAGGAGCCCCGGTTCCCGGCCTTGGCTGAGCGCGGCGTCCACCGCGTCCGCCGCGGCCAGGGCGAGCTCGGGGTCGGTGTAGGTGAAGGCATTCAGCGCATCGTTCAGCTTGGCGATGAGCCCTAGTGCCTTCTCCGCGGCCTCTCTGGCCGTGCACTCTCTTGCCCGAATGAGCCGGGCGGTCTCTGCTGCCGTGTCGGCAAGGGCCAGCATCGGCCTCCTTAACCCTTGAGTGGGGGACCTGAGAGGGCCTGAACGCTCCCAAGTCGGGAGCGATCTATTGACACCAGGTTCAGCGTCATGTAATCGTTCCACAACGTAAACGTTTTAACAACACGCTGTCAAGATCCCCCAGAACGGGCGAATGCACCGCCTCACCTGGGAGGACGCGATGGCGCACGACGGAAGCGTCCCGGCGCAGCTTTCGGGCGCGTCCACCCCCGAGCTTCCAGCGCCCCCGTACCACTCAGACCGCTCAGATACCCGAGCTAAGGAGCGTCTGCATTGCACCGGCATCGTCTTACTTGCGCTGCTGCGCTGTTGTCTGTCGCCGCTTTGGTCGCCGCCTGCTCCTCTGGGGGCAGCAGTTCCACCAGTTCCTCGTCGTCATCCGCCAGTTCGGCCATCCCGAAAGTACTGACGGTGGCGTTCGGCGGTGCGCCCGAGACGCTTGATCCGAACCTGGCCGAGATCACCACGGACTGCGACGTCCTGCATCTGATCGGCGGGAACATCTTCACCCTCACCAACGGTGAGCCAACGGCCGGCCTGGCGCAGAGCTACCAGACCTCCGCCGACGGGCTGACGGTGACGATCAAGCTCCGGCCACACCTCGAGTTCTCCAACGGCCAGGCCCTGACCTCAGCCGACGTGGTGGCCACGCTGGAGCGGTCGAAGAACAACAAGGCGAATCTCTACGGTGGCTTCCTCACCCCGATCACCAGCATGTCGACCCCGAGCAGCACGGAAGTCGTGCTGCATCTCTCCCGGCCGTACCCGTCGCTGCCCACGATCCTGTCGGAGACTGAGAACATGATTCTCCCCGCGTCCGACCTCGACCCGGCCGCGGGCACAGAAAAGTCCGGGTTCGCCAGCGCCCCGGTTTCCGACGGACCCTACGAGCTTGAGTCCTGGGGTGGCGGCGGAACCGTCGTGATGGTGCGCAACCCGCACTATTGGGGCCCGGCCCCGGTGATCCCCAAGGTGGTCTTCGTCACCGTGCCCGATTACAACGCCCGGATCGACGAGCTGCGCTCGGGCCAGGTCAACATGGTGAACCAGATTCCCCCCGCCCTAATCTCAGCCATGAAGGGGGCGCCCGGCATCAGCGTCGAGATATCCCACTACTTCGGGTGGATTCAGCTCGACATGAACGACAAGGCCTCGCCACTGAACAACGTGAATGTCCGCAAGGCCATCTCGCTCGCGGTCAACCGGCAGGAGATCACGACCGACACGCTGCTCGGCGTGGTCAAGCCGCTGGCCGGGTTCTGGCCGCAGAGCATGCACGGCTACGACGCATCCATCTCGACGGCACCCAACGTGGCGGAGGCCAAGCGCCTGCTCGCCGGCACTGCGTGCGCCAAGTCGTGCCAGGTCCAGATGTATTTTGAGACCGATGACATGCCGTACTCGCCACAGATGGCCGTTATCATCCAGAACAATCTGGCCGCGATCGGCATCCACCTCCAGCTCGTGGAAGTGGAGAACTCGGCCATGGGCGGGTACATGTCGACCGGGAAGTACCAGATGGCGCTGTCCAACACCAATGACTTCGCCAACATCCCCGACGGGCTAATGCTCTACGGCCTCCAGCCGGCCGGCGGTGCCAACAACAGCGGCTACAACTCGCCAGAGATGAACGCCCTCATCAGCCGCGTGGACGAGTCCACCGGCGCCCAGCGGTCGTCGCTGCTCACCGACGTCGACCTGCTGTTCGTCAAGGACATGCCCTGGGTCCCGCTTTCCGGCGGCCTTGACGTGTGGCTCACCCGCGTGCCGACGTCGGCGGCGTGGCTCGACGACGCCGCCATCGTCCAGGTCGCAGGCAAATAGTCAGTACCGATGGCACGTATCCTCTGGCGAGCAGGACAGGCCCTGGCGGTCGGCGTGGTATGCACCGTCGTGGTCTTCCTGCTCGTCAGGATCGTGCCCGGCAGCCCGGCGCGCGGCATCCTGGGCGCCAAGGCGAACGCCCAGGAGGTCGCCGCGCTCACCGCTCAGCTGCACCTCAACCTCCCGCTGTGGGAGCAGTTCACCACCTACTTCGGCGGGCTGCTGCGCGGCGACCTGGGCAACTCGCTGATCAATCCGTCCCGGACCGTGATCGGCATCGTGACCTCCTCGCTGCCGATCACACTTTCGCTGGTCCTCGCCTCCATCATCATCTCGACGATCGCCGGCACCGTGATCGGCCTTGTCGCCGCGCTGTCGGAACGGCGCGTGATCGACATCGGCGCCCGGGCGCTGAGCTCGACGCTGCTATCGCTGCCGCCGTTTCTCACCGCCCTCGTACTGATCCTGTTCCTGGCGCTGGACGCGCACTGGTTCCCCGCTACCGGGTGGGGCACCGGGTGGGCCAACGACCTCCCCTACCTGGCCCTGCCCGCGCTCGCCTTGTCCGGCTACCTCGGGCCGTTCATCGCCAGGGCCGTCCGGCAGGCCGCGCTGGACGTCTCCGGCCAGCACTACATCGATGCGGCGATCGGCCGGGGCATACCCAGGCGCACGCTCGTGCTCCGGCACATCCTGCCGAACTGCCTGCTTCCGGTCGTCACGCTCGTCGGCCTCAACATGGGCTCCCTGATCGCCGGTGCGGTCGTGGTGGAGGCACTGTTCGCGATCCCGGGCATCGGCTGGCAGCTTGTGGATGCAGTCCAGCTCCGGGACTACCCGGTGATCCAGGGCATCGCCCTGGTCCTAGCGCTCTTCGTCGTCGTCATCAACATGCTGACCGATATCACATACATGCTCATTGACCCACGGACCCGCAATCCAAGGACGGCCTCATCGTGACGGGTAACGCCGCCCAGGCAACAGCCGCCGACATGGCTCCCTCCCGGCCGTTGCGCGGGACCGGACGCGGCCTGCGCTTTCATGAAGGAAAAGTAGGGGCCGGGATCCTGCTCGTCGTCGTTCTCCTGGTGATCGTCGTGCCCCTTGTGGCGTCGCAATCCGTGAACCAGCTGGGGATACCGTTCCGGCCCCCGTCGCTGCATCACCTGTTCGGCACCGACGACATCGGCCGGGATGTCTTCGTCAGGACGATGGCGGGCGGCCGCATCGACCTCTGCCTGGCCTTCGGCGGGGTCGCCCTGTCCGTGCTCATCGGCACGGTTTACGGCACGGTCGCCGGCATGATCCGGCTCAAGTGGCTCGAAGCTGCTGCGATGCGTATCGTCGACGCGTTCATCGCGTTTCCGTTCATCCTCCTGGTCCTGGTCCTGGTCGTGGTCATCGGACCGCGGACCATCAGCCCGATCCCGCCCGGCCTTCCGGCCATCTTCATCGGCCTGGTGGCGACGGACTGGGCGTGGTACGCGCGCCTGGCCCGCGCCCAGACGCTGAGCCTGCGAGACGCCGACTTCGTGGTCGCGGGCAGGCTGCTCGGGTTCTCCCTCGTCCGCCTCGTGCGCCAGCACCTCATGCCGTCGGTAATCCGAGTGAACATCGCGTACGCGGTCGGCGACGCCATCCAGTTCGTGATCACCGCAGCGTCACTGGCGTTCCTCGGCGCCGGCGTGGAGCCGCCCACACCAGAGTGGGGCGCGATCATGTACGAAGGCCGCGCCTACCTGCAGACCGCCTGGTGGATCACCCTGCTGCCGGGCCTCGTCCTTGCCGTGACCGGGCTGGCGCTGAGCATGGTGGCCGATTCGGCGCTGTCGGACCGTTCCAGGATCTCGGCCCGATGAGCGATACGCTGCTGAGCGTCAGCGGGCTCGCAGTCGAACTGGACGGCTTTCTGCCGGTCCGCAACGTGAGCTTCGAGATGCAGCGAGGCTCCTGCCTCGGCCTGGTGGGCGAGACCGGGTGCGGCAAGAGCATGACGTGCCGGGCCGTCATCGGGCTCCTGCACCGGATCGGTGCCCGTGTGTGCGCGGGACAGATCCTGTTCCAGGGCACCGACCTGGTCAAGCTCGGATCGGGCGGGTGGCGCAAGATACGCGGCCGAGGAATCTCCTTCGTGCCGCAAAGCTCGCTGTCGAGCCTGAATCCCGTCCGCACCGTGGGCCGCCAGCTCACCGAGACCATCGCCGCCATCGACCCAGACAGTGTGCCCGCGGGCCGCGCCCTCGAGCTGCTGACCCAGGTGCACATCGACCGGCCCGGCGAGGTCCTGCGCCGCTACCCGCACGAACTCTCCGGCGGCATGCGCCAGCGGGTCATGATCGCCCTGGCCCTGGCGGGCCGGCCGCAGTTGCTGGTCGCGGACGAGCCGACCACAGCGCTCGACGTCACGGTCCAGCGGGAGATCCTGGCCCTGCTCCGGGAGATCCGTGAAGCCACGGGGATGGCCCTGCTGCTGGTCAGTCACGACCTGGGCGTGGTCAGTTCGGTGGCGGACTCAGTCGCGGTGATGTACGCGGGCATGATCGTGGAACTCGGCGGTGCCGGGCAGACCATCAGCCATCCCCGCCATCCGTACACGGCTGCGCTGATCGAGGCCCGGCCGACCAGGGCGTCCGGATCCCGGCTGCGGGCGATCCCGGGCAGCCCGCCCGGGCGCGACGACGCGGTGGCGGGCTGCCCGTTCGCGCCACGGTGCCAATTCGCAGCCGTCGAGTGCATGGACGGTGTGCCTGCGCTCGCCGAGGTCGCCGCCGGCCACAACGTCGCCTGCGTGCGCGCAGATGACCTGCAGAGCCTGACAAGGAGCAGCCAGCCGTGGCCGCACTGATCGAAGCCAGGGACGTGACCGTCCGGTTCTCGGCGCACTCCCCCGCCGCGGTGTCGTCGGTCAGCGTGGACATCGCCAGCGGCAGCGCCCTGGGCATCGTCGGCGAGAGCGGCAGCGGCAAGACCACCCTGGCCCGCGCGCTCGTGGGCGCGATCCCGCCCACTGAGGGCGAGGTGCTGGTCGAGGGCAGGCCGTGGTCGCAGGTCAGCCGCACCGACGAGCAGCGCCGCCGCGTTCAGATGATCTTCCAGGATCCATACGGTGCGCTGAATTCGTGGCAGACCGCGCGCAAGACGGTCGCCGAGGTGCTGCGCCAATGGCACCGGGCTCCCGCGCGCGATGCCGGAAGGGCAGCCGGTGACCTGCTGCGCGAGGTCGGCCTGCAGCCGGACCTGATGGACCGGCGCCCCCGCCAGCTCAGCGGCGGCCAGTGCCAGCGGCTGGGCATCGCCAGGGCGCTGGCCTGCCAGCCCGACGTCCTGGTCGCCGACGAGCCAACGTCCTCGCTGGACGTGTCCGTTCAGGCGCAGATCCTGAACCTGCTGGCCTCGATGCGGGAGAGCCGCAACCTCGCCCTAGTGGTCGTCTCGCACGACCTCGGCGTGGTCCAGTTCATCACCAGCCAGCTGATCGTCATGTACCGCGGGCACGTGGTGGAGCAGGGGCCGACCGCGGAGCTCCTCGCGGCCCCCCGGCATCCGTACACCCGCCTGCTCGTCGACTCGATCCCCGGCCAGGAGGGCCCCAGCCGCGGCGTCCGCACCGACCTCGATCCGCCAACGGGCTGCGTCTTCGCCCACCGGTGCGGCCAGGTCGGGCCGGACTGCCTGGATTCACGGCCCGAGTTGCTTGCCGACGGGGAGCGGAGCGTCGCCTGCGTGCGCCCGCTGTCGATCACCCCGGCTCAGGGCTGATGACCGGACAGTTCCCGCATCTGTTCGAGCCGATTGCGCTCGGCCCGATCACGCTGAAGAACCGAATCATCAACTCGGCGCACCAAACCGGATTCGCCGCCGGAGGCCGCTACACGCCGCAGCTCATGGACTACCACCGCGAGATCGCGCGCGGCGGAGCGGCGCTCATCATTTCCCAGGCCACCTGCGTGACCGACCAGTACGTCGACCTGTGGAACGTCGACGGCAGCATCATAGGCCAGTACCGGGAGCTCATGCGGATCGTGTCCGGCTACGGAGCGCACTACGTTGCCGAGCTGTTCCACCCAGGCGGGCAGGGGAGCTACACCGGGACCGGCGCGGCCATTCACCACGCGCCGTCGGCGGTGCCGCTGCGCGATCACGGCAACCGGTGGCGGGTGCCCCACGAGATCGATGACGCGGCCATAGCTGCCATCATCGGGGCCTTCGGCGCCGCCGCAGGCCGGTGCCGCGAGGGCGGCCTGTCCGGGGTGATCCTGCACTTCGCGCACGGGAACCTCGTCGAGCAGTTCATGTCACCCAGGACCAACAGCCGGAACGATGCGTGGGGCGGCTCCCTGGACAACCGGCTGCGCCTGGCCAGGGAGATTCTGCTGGCGGTCCGCCAGGCCGCCGGGCCCGGCCTGGCCGTCGGGGTGCGGATCACGGGCGCCGACGTCGACCGAGGCGAGCTCGGCCAGCTCGACATGCTCGAGATCGCCGGAACCATCGATTCCTGGCAGCTCGCCGACTTCTTCGACGTAACCATGGGGCATTACTCGGACGCGCTCAACGCCGCCAGGAACATGCCCAACATGACGTTCAGGGCTGGGGTGTGGGCCAAGTACGGCAAGGCCATGCGCGAGATCCTCGGCACGCCGGTGTCGCTCGTCGGGCGGGTCAATCATCCCTGGATCGCGGAGGAACTCATCGCGGGCGGAAGCTGCGACGCGGTCACGATGGCCCGGGCGCTGATCGCCGACCCCTACCTGCCCGCCAAGGCGGCGGCCGGCCAGATCGAGCAGATCCGGCCCTGCGTGGGCGCCATGAACTGCGTCAACCATCTGCACAGCGGCCGGAGCATCCGGTGCATCCACAATCCGGTCGTCAGCCGGGAAGCCTCCTGGGGTGGTGAGCTTCAGCCCGCGGCCACCCGCCGCCGGGTGCTGGTCGCGGGCGGCGGGCCGGCCGGGCTCGAGTGCGCCAGAGTGGCGGCCCTGCGTGGGCACCAGGTGACGCTGCTCGAGGCCGGAAGCCACCTCGGCGGGCAGGTGCGAGTCGCGGCCATGGCCCCAACGCGCGGCGAGCTCGCGCAGATCACCGAGTGGCTGGCCAGCGGCTGCCGTGACGCAGGCGTCTGCGTCCGGCTGGACACCGAGGCCACGCTGGAGCTGATCGACGAGCTCCGGCCCGACGCGGTGGTGGTGGCGACCGGCTCCCGGATGCCGCCGCTGGCCCTCGACACATCGGTGCCGGTGAGCGACGCCGTGGCGGCGATTACCGGCCGCGCCGGTCTGGAAGGGCACGTCGTGGTGTTCGACGAGTTCGGCGACTGGCAGGGCGTGAGCGCGGCGCACGCGGTGGCTGCGCGCGGCGCCACCGTGGACCTCGTCACCCCGGTCGCCTTTCCGGGCGCCGCGCTGGAAGACAGCAACTGGCGCACCAGCTATGAGCAGCTCACCGCGCTCAACGTGACGTTCCACCCGGTGGCCGAGATCGCATCGGTGCGCGGCGGCGATGTTGTCGTCCGGCACGGGTTCGGCCGCGCCGAGCGGGTCATCGCCGGTGTGGACGCGATCGTCGGCGTCACGTTCCCGGCCGCCAGGGACGAGCTGTTCCGGCAGCTGCGCGCGGCCGGGCGAGAGGTTCACCTCGCCGGTGATGCGCTATCCCCGAGGGGCATCGAGGAAGCGGTCTACGACGGGCACCGGATCGGGCGGTTCGTGTAGCGCCCAGGCGGCCTATAGCGCTCGCGCGGCCGCGAGGAGCGCGGGCCGGCTGGCCGTGAAGCGCCCGGCCGTGGCGGCCGGCTCGCGGCCTTCGGCGAGGTCGGCCATTGCTTCGCCGAGCGCCGGGCCGAACTTGAAGCCGCGGCCGGACGTGCCCGCCCCGATCACGATCCGGCCAATCCGGTCGACCACCAGCTCCTCGTCTGGGGAGCCGTCGAAGAAGCACCGCTCCGTGGCGACCGGCCGCGGATCGAACCCGGGCAGCAGCTGCACGGCCCGGCGCCGGAGCTCGGCCAGCTCCTGCTCGTCTCGTTCCAGCGACACCGCCGAGGGATCGACCCGCGGCCGCTCCCGGTGCAGGCCGATCTTGTAGGTGCCCTGCGTTGGGGTCGGTACTCCCCACGCGTAGCTGGGCACGGACCCGGCCTGCTCCGTGGCCAGCTCCATGAAGGCGGGTGCCCTGCCGAGCGCTCCGGGCCGCGGCCGCAAGTAGGCGACCTGGCCGAGCGTCGGCTCCAGTACTGCGGCGGCGCCGATCCCGAGCTGGCGGCCGAGCGCCGATGACCACGCGCCAGCGCACAGCACCGTGCAGTCGCACCGGTACACGCCAGCGTCGGTCTCCACGGTCACGTCGTCCTCCGCCTGCGTGATCCTGGTGACGGGCTCGTGTTCGCGCAGTTCCGCCCGCATCACCCGGGCCAGCGCGTCCAGCACGTCCCTGGCCAGCAGGATCCTCGCGGAGTCCTCGAGCAGGGCGTCGCCGTGGAAGGAACCGGGACCGTGGAAGGCCAAGCCGCCGAACCGCTCGCTGAGCTCGGTCCGGCTCACCAGCCGTGCGGACGCGCCTTCGGCCGCCATGGCGCTGCGATAGCCGTCCAGCCGGTCACCGAATATCACCAGCTCGGCGGGCTCGAGCAGAGTGCAGCCGGCCTCGGCCTGCAGTTCGCCCCAGCCAGCCAGCGCGCGGCGTGCCAGTCTTACATAGAACGGGTCGTCGTGGCTGAGCCGGAATAGCCGGGACTCGCTCTTGGAGCCGGACCGCTCGTGCCCGATGACCTGCTGCTCGAGACAGATGACGTCGCGGCCACGGCGGCCAAGCTCCCAGGCGGCGCACAGCCCGAGCACGCCCGCGCCGACGACAACGATCTCGGCCCGGGTTACCCGGCGGCCTCCGGCCCGCATCCCTGGCCGCTCTCACCACCCGCGCATGTCGATCGGCCAGGTGTCCACCACCTCGTCGCCCGAGACCACGTGCACCCGTTCGTGCAGCGCCATGGTCGGGTCCACATGAGCGGGCAGGAAGCACACCCGGTCGCCGATCGGGCGGCTCGGCGAGATGCGCGTGTGCTCGTCGGAGCAGCCCTCGACCGTCGCGCCGGGCAGGCTGGGCAATCCATGATCCATACCGAACGCCTTCAGGCCGGCATCGGCGACGGACCAGTCCGGACACGTCGACACGATGGTCGCGAGGATGAAGAGCGCCTGGCGGAACGGCAGGCCCTCCCGGCCGTACGCTGTGTCCATCAGGGCGTAGGAACCGGCCTGGATCTCGGTGGCCCATGTGTTGCAGTCGTAGGTGCCGGTACCGCCCGCGGTGATCAGGTCTCCGCCGACGTCCTTGTGCGCGGCGAGAAGCCTTTCCATGGCGACCTGGCAGCCCTCGGCCCGTTCGGCGGGATCCTCCAGCCCCACCACGTGGCCCTCGTAGCCCATCACGCCGCGCACGGTCTGCCCGCGCTGGCGAGCCCGGTCGGCCAGCTCGCCCGCCTGGCCCGGCTGGCATCCGCAGCGGCGCAGGCCGACCATGACGTCGATGACGACTTCCGGCACCCCGGCCCGCGCCGCCGCGTCGATGGTCTGCAGGGAATCGACCGCCACGGTAACTCGGGCCCCGTCGCGGACGAGCGCCCCGAGCCGGGTGGCGTCCAGTACCTCGTTGGCCAGCAGCAGGTCTTCGCCAAGCCCGGCAGCGGCCATCCCCTCGCACTCGCGGATCGTGGCGCAGGTAAAGCCCTTGTGCCCCAGGGCCGCCTGCCGCTTCGCCAGCTCCGTGCACTTGTGGGCTTTCACGTGCGGGCGCAGCCGGTCGCCCGGCAAGGCCGCAGACATCTCTGCCAGATTGAACTCGAAGGCCTGCAGGTCAACGATGGCGGCAGGCGTGGCGAGCTCGTCGATCTTCATCGATCATCCGTCCCGGTGCGTTGAGGCATGTGTACCCTTCGTGGCAGTTAAACGATTACATGCAGGTAGATAGTCGTCAAGGGACCAGCTCGGGCAGATTGCCCGGCCGTGACGCCGCCACGCCCCGGGCGAGGCCGCTTCCCGTGTTATGACCGAATTGCATGGCAGGAGCCACCGCCAGGAGCTGTATCCGATGCTCACCGCGCGAGAAAACGTTTAACTTACTTACCGTAATCAGGAGGTCTCGCGCCGCCGCGGGCATCGCCGCCGCACGGCGCAGTCGTCGGGCCGCGGCCGTCCGGTCGGCCGCGGCCCTGCTGGTCAAGCCGCGAGGAGCTTCTGCTTCTCGCGGTCGAACTCGTCGCCGGTGATGACGCCACGGTCGCGCAGGTCGGCCAGCTTCGTGAGCTGGTCCGCGGTGCTGGGCGGCGAGTCGGCCGCGGCCTGCTGCACGTAGTGCTTGAATGCCTCGTTCTGCTGCTGTGCCTGCCGCACCGAGCGCTCGTGCATGGAGCCGCCGCGGACGACGAGGTACACGAGGACCCCGACAAGGGGGATGAGCAGGACGAACAGGAACCAGAGGGCCTTGGCCCAGCCGGACAGGTCATGGCTGCGGAAGATGTCGATGAAGATCCAGATCATGATCCAGATCCAGATCACCCACAGGAAGAATTCCAGGAGCGACCAGAAGATATCCAGGACCGGGTAGTTCGACATCCCTGCTCCTTAGCCAGGGAGGCTGCCGGCAGCCACCGGCTAAACGGGTCCTGCGCCTGGCACCAGGGCCAGGATTTGCCCCGTACGTGATCACCTACATCACCCCTGGCGGGTGATGAGGGCCCCCGCGGTGCCTGCGGCCGCGACGGTCAGGGCCGCGGCAGCAGCACCACCCCGTCGTCGTCGGCGTGCAGGACGTCGCCGGGGTGGAACGTGACCCCGCCGAACGTGACCGGGACGTCCACGGCTCCGGAGCCGGTCTTCCCGCCGGGGCGCGGGTTCGTGCCGAGCGCCTTGATGCCCAGGTCGAGGCCGGACAGGGCCGCGCTGTCGCGGACGGCGCCGTGCAGCACCAGGCCGGCCCAGCCGTTGGCCAGCGCCGCGCCGGCGAGCATGTCGCCGACCAGCGCGGCGTGCAGGGACCCGGCGCCGTCGACGACCAGGACGCTTCCGTCGCCCGGGGCCCGCACAAGCTCCCGGAGCAGGCCGTTGTCCTCGCGGCAGGAGACCGTGCGGACCGGGCCCGTGAAGGCCCGGCAGCCGCCGAACTGGCGGAACTGGGTTTCGCACACGCGCAGCTCGGGTCCGAACTGGTCGACAAGGTCGGCGGTGGGAACGGGGGTGTTGGGCATGGTTCCTTCCACGTCGGGTCTGGCTCAGACGAGGTCCCAGCCAGCGGACTCGTAGGCCTCGGTCAGCGTTGTCATCATCTTCGCGTCCACGGGCAGGACGTGGCCGTCGATCTGGCCGACCGCGGCGATGCCCCGGGCGTTGGTGACGAACGCGCCGGCGAACGATGCGGCCTCCGGCACCCGCACCGGGGCCCGCTGGGACGCCACGCCGGTTCCGGCGAGCTGGCGGTCGAGCACCTGCATGGTGATCCCGGCCAGCGCGGGCGCGGCTGGCCAGGTGATGCTGGTGCCGTCCCAGAACCCGATGTTGGTGATGCTGCCCTCGGCGATCTGCCCGTCCGGGCCGGCCAGCAGCGCCTCGTCGAACCCATTGCGGCGGGCCAGGCGCTGATAATAGCCCTGCCCGAAGTCGCCGACGTGCTTGATGTGGGCGAGCGTGCGCTGGTACGGGACCGACTGCAGCTTCCACGGACCCTCGGGCATGCCGCCGGGTGGGCGGACCGTGACGATGACCGAGGGCCGGTCCTCCAGATCGCAGACGTAGACGCGGACCGACGCGTCGGCGCTGCCGCCCAGGGCGTGGCGGATGTGGCCACGCACCGCCGCCGCGTCGAGGTTCGCGCCGAAGAGCTCGGCGTTCCCGGCCGCCAGCCGGGCCAGGTGCAGGTCCAGGCCGCGCGCCCGGCAGTTCCTCACCTGCATCGCCGTGAAGTGGCCGTAGCTGCCGCCCGCGAGCGCGCGCAGCTGCTCCACGGTCGCGTCACGGCCATCGATCTCGATGCGCGGTGTCATGCTAGGCGGCCACCACGGCGACGGCCAGGACCACCATCAGGGCGAGCCAGACGAGCGCCAGCACGGCCACGTGCAGCCGTGTGTTCCCCGGCAGCGGCGGAGAGGCCGGGTGGGCCGGCAGCCTGCCGAACGTGCCGACCGGCAGGTCCGCCGTGATCACCATGAGCTCGCCGAAGAAACGCGCGGCGAAGGCCTGCCCGACCCGCTCGTCGAACTCCTCCTTGGTCAGCCTGCCCTCGACGAACGACGCCCCGAGCACCCCGATCGACCGGTCCAGGTCAGCCGTTGACGCCAGCATGCGGGGGAAGCTTGCGGCTGTCATCACCGATCCGTGCCTGGGGCGTGAGTCCGGGTTGCTGTGAGGACAGCGAACCACAACCTGCGCCGCCGCGACAGGGCACCGCGGGCCGTCACCACCCCGCCCCTGCCGGCACGAGCTGGCCGCCGACGTCCACCTGTCCGCTGGCCACCAGCCAGGCCAGCGCTTCCTGCAGGGCCTGGAGCGTGCTGTACCGGGGCGCGTAGCCAAGCACCTCCCTGGCTCGGTCGATGCTCGCGGTGATGCCGCGGAACGTGTGCTCCCGGGTGGTCTCGGCGTGCTCGGGGCCGACCCGGCGGGCGAACTCGTCCCAGTCGACGAAGTCCAGCACCGGCTCACGGCCGAACCACTGCGCGACGCCGGCTGACAAGCCACGCAGGGTCATCGCCTGCTCGGATACCACGTGGAAGCTGGCTCCGATCGCCGCGGGCCGCGTCAGCGCCCGCTCGAAGGCCTGCGCCACGTCGTCGGCGTGCACGTGATGCAGCACGCCGAGCCCGTTGTCGGGAAGCGCGAGCGCCTTGCCGGTCGCCAGGTGCGTCCAGACGCTGGGATCGAGGTTGCCTGCCGGGGTGATGACCGGCCAGCCGGGCCCGCTGACGTGGCCCGGGTGCAGCACGACCGAGGGGACGCCGCCGGCCAGTGTCTCGCGGTGCAGCAGCGCCTCGATCTCGGCCTTGCCGGTGCCGTAGGTGCCGTAGGCGGTTCGCGGCTCGTCCTCGGTGACCGGCACCCGCAGCGCGGGACCGTGCACCCAGATCGTCCCGCAGTGCACCAGCAACGGCCGGGACGGGCGCAGCGCGTCGACGAGTTGCTGCGCCGCCGCGGCGGTAAAGCAGACCAGGTCGATCACCACGTCAGGGCTGAGCGACGCGACGTGCTCGCCGAAGGCGCCCTCGGCGTCCTCGGCGTCGCGGTCGGCCGTCACCCTGGTGACCGAGCTCCACTCCGGGCTCGCGTGGTAAGGCTCGCGGGTGCCGCGGCTCATCGCGACGACGTCGTGGCCGCCGCGCACCAGCCGCGGCACCAGGTACGTCCCGATGTGCCCGGTGGCCCCGATCACGACAACGCGGCTCATCCGTCAGACCCCTCTTCCCAGCCGGCCGGTCCCGCCATCCTCGCACGCCGCCGACTCGGCAACACCGGGTCCCGCCCGCTCCATGGCGGGTCCCGCGCCGCTCCACTCTGTACCAACCGCCCCCGCCAGCCCCACCAGCACCAGCCACATCTGCTCGGGGGTTCGATTCTCATGATCGCGGCAACACCAGGTGCCTGGCTGTGCCGG
>JASHQP010000022.1 GCA_030039095.1 Streptosporangiaceae bacterium | reverse complement strand
GCATCAGGCACAGCGCTGTCGCCCCCGGCACCCCCGCCAGCAGCGCGTGCCCTTCCCTCGGGCCCAGGCGGTAGCGCCCGAGTCCGCGGGCACGCAGCGCCTCCGCCGCGGGCACGGGGCGCCCGGCCCGCGTGAGCACATGGCCGATTCCGACGAGGGGCCCGAACGCGTGAGCAAGGGGAATGATCTCGCCAGCGCAGCCCACCCCGGTCTGCGGCACCGCGGGGGCGAGGCCAGCATTCATCAGGCTGGCCAGCTGCCCGCACAGGGCGGCCGACACGCCGGAGTCGCCGGACAGGAACGTGCGCAGCCGGACCGCGATGATCGCGCGCGCGTCGGCGACGTCCAGCCACGGCGGGCCCCCGGCTGCCCGGGCCAGCAGCAGATTGTGCTGATGCGCGGCTTGCTCGGCGTCGGTCAGCCGGACCCCGGACAGGGCGCCCATGCCGGTGTTCACCCCGTACACGGGATCGCCGGCGCCCAGGACCTCCCGCGCCGCACGGCACTGCCGGTCAACGCCGGCGAGCAGCGCGGGCGCGAGCTCGATCAGCCGCCCCGCGGCGATCTCGCGGATCCGCCCGGCGTCCAGGTCACCGGGCTCGGCGATCTCGATGGGCGCCGCGGCGGCGCTTGCGGGCGGCATCGTCACCGGTAGCGCAGCATCGTGCCGATGCCGGCCTCCTCGGCCCGGCGCAGGATCAGCGCGCCGACGGCGACGTCCAGGATGGACAGGCCCCGGTGCCAGAGCAGGATGCGCTCGCCGGCACGCTCGCGGCCCGGGAGCCGGCCGGCGACGATCTGGCCGAGCTCGGCGTGCAGGGTCTGCGGTGACAGCCGGCCGCTGTCCACGTGCCGGCGCAGGGCGCCGAACCGCCCGGACTGCGCCTCCCGCCAGTCGTCGACGACGACCTTGTCCATCACGTCGAGCAGGTCGAGCTCGACGGCGCTGATCGTGCCGTAGGGCACGACGAACGCGCCGGGCCGGACGATGCTGGTCCGCAGCAGTGGCTGTGGCTCGGTCAGCCGCGAGGCCTCGACCAGGATGTCGGCGCCGTCGAACACCTCGTCCGGGGTGACGGCCACCCGCACCGGTGTTCCGGTGACGTCGGCCAGCTGGCGCGCGAACGCCTCTCGTGACTCCGGCCGGCGGCTGGTCACCCGGATCTCGTCGAGGTCGAACATCTCGTCCAGCAGGACCACGTTCCAGAACGCGGTGCCCCGGGCGCCGACGTGGCCCAGCACCCGCGCATCCGGCCGGGCCAGGTACCGGGCGCCGACCGCCGTCATCGCGCCGGTCCGGCACGCGGTGATCAGGGTGGCATCCATGATCGACAGGGGGATCCCGGTACCGGGGTCGTAGAGCGTCAGCAGACCGAGCTCGCTGGGCAGCCCGCGGGAGAAGTTGTCCACGAAGTCGCCCACGACCTTGACCCCGGACAGGCCCCCGGCCCCGAGCCCCGGCAGGTGGCCGCGGAGCACGTTGAAGTGCCCGGCGCGGCCGTCGCCGGGCACCAGATGCACCCGAGGCTCGAAAACGACGCGGCCCTCACCGTGGGCGAGCACCGCGCCCTCCACGGCATCGACGATCTCGGCGCCGGTGAGGCCGAGATCGTCGATGTCGGGACCGGACAGGAACCGGAGCCACAGGCCGGCGCCGGTCCCTGCCTGGTCCACGACGGCCGCGCGCTCAGCTCTTGGTCGTGTTGTACAGGAAGATGTGACCGATCGCGGTGGGGTAGGCGCCGCTCACGGTCTTGGCGGTCGCGGTCAGGTAGTTGTAGAAGTACCCGAAGATGATCGGCGTCTGGTCCAGCAGCAGGGTCTCGATCTGCCCGGCGATCGTCCGCTGGGTGGACAGGTCGACGGTCGCGATGTACTTGCTCACCAGGCTGTCGTACTGCGAGTTGCTGAAGTGCGCCGCGTTCCACGGGCCCGTGCCGGTCTTCGCGTTCGTGGTCTCCAGCGGGGCGGTCAGGAACACGTTCGGCACGCTGCGGTGCCCGTAGTCGACCAGGCTCATCGTGGCGTCGAGCCAGTCCGAGTTCCCGAACGTGGCCTTGCCGTAATAGGCGCTCGAGCTCTCGACCGTCAGTCCTATGTTCACCCCGATGGCCTTCGCCGACTCCACGACGATCTGGGCGTATTCGGGGATCTCCAGGAACTGCTCGGTGGTGAGATGGGTGCTGAACCCGCTCGGGTGGCCAGCCGCTGACAGCAGCGACTTCGCCTTGCTGATGTTCTGGGTTCGCTGCGGGACGCTGGTGTTCGTGGACGGGAAGACCGGGGCGAACGGGCTGTCGTTGCCGATGTCCGCGTACCCCTTGAACAGTGCCTTCACGATCGCCGGGCGGTCCAGCGTCAGCGCGATCGCCTGGCGCACCCGCGGATCGGTGAACGGCGCCTGATCGCAGCGCATCGAGAGCTCGCGGTGCGCGCTGGACCGCAGCTTGATGATGTTGTACGGGGCGCCGGAGGCGAGCAGCTGCTCGGCGCCGGCCACGGCGAACTGCCCCACGACGTCGATCGACCCGTTGGACAGCGCGAGGATCTCCGGCGTCTGGGTGGCGTAGAAGGTGAACTGGGTCTCGGCGGGCAGCGCCTTGGTGCCCCAGTACTGCTCGTTGCGGGTGAACGTCGCGCCGACCTTGGCCGTGTAGCTCTTCAGCACGAACGGCCCGGTGCCGATGAACGAGCTCTGCCAGTCCGACGGGTTGTACCCGTTCGGGATGATGATCATGTTGTAGTTGTCGGACGAGGTCAGGTACGGGAAGTTCCCGTTCGGCGCCGCGAGGTGGAACGCCACCGTGAAGTCGTCGACCTTCTGCACACCGGACGGCGTGAGCACGCCGCCGAAGTTGGACAGCGCGTTCGACGCGTTCTTCGGGTTGGACTGGAGCTGGTAGGTGTAGACGACGTCGTCCGCGGTGAGCGCCTTGCCGTTGTGGAACTTGACCCCCTGCCGGATCTTGAACGTCCACACGTCCGCGGTGGAGTTCGACGACCAGCTCTCGGCGAGCACGGGCTTCAGCGCCAGGGTCTGGGTGGACAGGCAGAGGTACTCGCCGGTCTGGGCGAGCATGTCCAGGCCGCCCTGGTCGGCCACGGTCAGCGGGTTGATCGCCGCGGTCGGCGTGACGATCCCCACCTTGATCGTCGCCCCGGCCTTGCCGCCGGACGAGCTCGACGACGGCGACGAGCTCGCGCTGCCGCACGCCGAGACGATCGCCCCGAGCAGCGGCAGCGAGATCCCGACGACCGAGCCGCGCCGGATGAAGTCCCGGCGCGACATCCGCCCGGCGGCGAACTCGTCGATGACATGGTTCGCGATGTCGCCCTGGCCCTCTCTCAGCCGGCTGAGGCGGCGATGATCTGCGTTCACGGGGATCCTCCCTTGGTCACCGGGTGCCTATGCGGGACCGGTGTGAATGAGAAAAGCTACGTTCCCGGCGGGTGCTTGTCACGGCGCCTGCCCGTTGCGCTGCAGGACTGTTAGCTGATCGATGGGAATGTGACAGCTCATCAGGTGGCCGGGCGCGACCTCGCGGAGCGGCGGCTCGGCCGACTCGCACTCGCCCGTCGGCAGCCGGCGCGGGCAGCGCGTGTGGAACACGCAGCCGGACGGCGGGCTGGCCGCCGACGGGATTTCACCGTGCAGCCGGATCCGGTCCGGGCGCTGCCCGTCGAGGCTCGGCACCGCCGAGAGCAGCGCCTCGGTGTAGGGGTGATGCGGCCCGGCGAACACGGTCTCGGCCGGGCCGACCTCCATGATGCGGCCGAGGTAGAGCACGGCGATGCGATCCGACAGGTACCGCACGAGGCCAAGGTCGTGCGAGATGAACAGATACGTGACCTGCTCCTTGGCCTGCAGGTCGACCAGCAGGTTGAGGATCGCCGCCTGCACCGACACATCCAGGGCCGAGGTTGGCTCGTCGCATACCACGATGCGCGGGCCCCCGGCAAAGGCGCGGGCGATCGCCACACGCTGCTTCAGCCCGCCGGACAGCTGGCTCGGGCGCAGCGACAGCTGGCGGTCCTCCATGCGGACGGACCGGACCAGGTCGGCCAGGCGCTCGCGGAGGCGCGCCCCGGACAGGCCGCCCAGCCGGGACAGGGGCTGGCTGATCAGGCGCCGCACCGAATGGCGGCGGTTGAGCGCCGAGTCCGGGTTCTGGAACACGATCTGCAGCGCCTTCAGCTGGGCCCGGGTGCGGCGTCGCGCGTCGGGGGCCAGCGGCTCGCCGTCCAGGCCGATGACCGAGCCCTCGTCCGGGGGGATCAGCCCGAGCAGCGCGCGGGCCAGGGTGGTCTTGCCGCTGCCGGACTCGCCGACGAGGCCGAGCGTCTCGCCGCGTTCCAGGCTCAGGTCGACGCCGACCAGGGCCCTGACTTCCTCGCCTCGTGAGCCGAACGTCTTCGACAGCTTCTCGAGCTGCACGACCGGCCGCTCGGCGTCGCGTACCGGGGGGATATCCAGGTTGACCGGGGTGTTCCTGGGCAGGTTCTCGGTCTGATCGCGGAAGTAGCAGCGGGACGTGCGGCCGTCGCCCACGGGGAACGCGGGCGGCGCGGCCTCCCGGCACTGGTCCTCGGCGATCGGGCAGCGCGGGACGAAGATGCATCCCGTCGGGTCGTCGCCCGGCGTGGGCAGGAAGCCGGGGATCGTGTCCAGCCGCCCGTGGTCCTTGCGCTGGCCACGCCGCGGGATGCAGCGCAGCAGGCCGACCGTATAGGGGTGGCGCGGCTGGTCGAACACCTCGCGGGCCGGGCCCTCCTCGATCAGCTCCCCGGCGTACAGGACGCCGACGCGGTCGCACATCTTGGCGATCACCGCGAGGTTGTGGCTGATGAACAGCACCGAGGTGGCGAACTCCTCGCGCAGCTCGGCCACCAGGTCGAGCACCTCGGCCTCGACGGTCGCGTCGAGCGCGGTCGTCGGCTCGTCCAGGATCAGCAGGGAGGGCTCGGCGGCCAGCGCCATCGCGATCACAACGCGCTGCGCCATCCCCCCGGACAGCTGGTGCGGGTAGCGGTCCATCACCCGGTGCGGGTCGGAGATCTGGACCTTGCGGAGCACGGCCTCGGCCCGCTCCAGCGCCTCGGTGTGACCCAGGCCCGCGATCTCATACACCTCCGCAACCTGGCGGCCCACCTTGATCGACGGGTTCAGCGCCCTGCCGGGCTCCTGGTACACCATCGACACCGTGCGGGCCCGCAGGTCGCGCAGGCCCGCATTGCTCATGGCCAGCGGGTCGGCGCCGTTGATGCGGATCGTGCCCGCGCTGACCCGGCCGTTGCGCGGCAGGTACCTGGTCAGCGCCAGCGCCACCGTGGACTTGCCGGATCCCGACTCGCCCACCAGGCCGAACGACTCGCCGCCGCCGATCTGGAACGAAACGTCGCGCAGGGCGCGCCGGTCCTGGCCGCGCACCCGGTAGGTGACGTCCAGGTGCCCGACCGCCACGGTCGGGCGCGTCCCGCCCGCCGCGTCCGGTGCTGCCGTGGTATCCGCTGCGGTCATGACGAGAGCACCTGCTCGATGGAGTCGGTGACCAGGTTGACGGCCACGACCAGCGAGGCGATCGCGAGCGCCGGGAACAGCGTCTCCCACCAGTAGCCGGCCGGCAGCACTCCGTAGTTCGCGGCGATGTCCGCCCCCCAGTCGGGCGTCGGCGGCTGAACCCCGAAGCCGAGGAACGACAGCGTGGCCACGGTGAAAACGGCGTACCCGATCCGCACCGTGAACTCCACCAGGACGACCGGCAGCACGTTCGGCAGCACCTCGACGGCCATGATGTGCGCGGGCTTCTCGCCGAGCAGGCGGGCGGACGACAGGTAGTCGAGCTGGCTCTCCACCAGCACGGCGGACCGGACGGTCCGGGCGATCAGCGGCGTGAACACGAACCCGATGACCACGATCAGCGTCAGCGTCGAGGGGCCGACCGCGACGATGAACAAGAACGCGACGATCGCGACCGGCAGAGCCAGCACCGCCTCGACGACCCGGCCGATCAGGATGTCGAAGATCCCGCCGAAATAGCCCATGACCAGGCCGAGCGCCGTCCCCAGGATCGTGCCGAGGATCGTGGCGGCCACGGCGATCAGCAGGATCTCCCGCGATCCGACGATGACCCGCGACAGCACGTCGCGGCCGAGCTGATCGGTGCCGAACCAGTGCGCCGCCGACGGCGGGGAGTTGGTGGCCAGCAGCTGCTGGGCTGTCGGGCTGTGCGGTGCTATCACCGTGCCGAAGATCGCGCAGACGATCCAGAACAGCAGGATCACCGCGCCGGCCAGGAACGTGGGACGGCGCAGCAGCAGCCGCCAGGGCGGCATGGCCCGCCGCATCGCGGTGTGCGCGGCCGTGACCTCGGCGGCCTCGGCCGGGGTGGGCGAGCCCAGGTCCAGGTCGCTCATCCGGCACCGCCGAGGCGCAGCCGCGGGTTCAGCACGGTATAGAGGATGTCCGCGATCAGCGTGGCGACCATGTACACGACGCCGATCGTGAGCACGCCGGCTTCGAGCATCGGGAAGTCCTTGGAGGTGGCGGCGGTGAAGATCAGTTTCCCGATGCCCTGGTAGTTGAACAGCGTCTCCACCACGACCAGCCCGCCGATCAGGTAGCCGGTCTGGGTGGCGATCACCGTGATCGTCGGGAGCAGCGAGTTCCGCAGGATGTGCCGCCGGATCACCACCGACCGCTTCAGGCCCTTCAGCGTGGCGGTGCGCGCGTAGTCGGACTCGAGCGCCTCGATCGTTCCCGCCCGCGCCATCCGCGCGATGTACCCGAACAAGATCAGCACCAGCGGAATCGCGGGCAGGATCAGGTGATCGAGCTGGGACCCGAACGAGGCGCCCGCGCCGGCCGAGGCGGAGACCGGGAACCACTTCAGCTCGACGCCGAAGATAACGATGAGCACGATGCCGGAGACGAACTCGGGCACGGTCGTGGCCGAAAGCCCGGTGACCGAGATGACCCGGTCGGTGACCCGCCCGTAATTCAGCGCGGCGACCACTCCGCCGAGAATGCTGAGCGGCACCACGATGATGAAGGCCAGCGCCCCGAGCTTGACGGAGTTCACCAGCGCCGCGCCGATGAACGGCGCGACCGGCGACCGGAACTGGTAGGACAGGCCCATGTCGCCGTGCAGCAGGCCGGTGATCCAGCTCCAGTACTGGGCGAGCAGCGGCCGGTCGACGCCGAGCTGCTGGTCGAGCGCGTGCACGGCGCTCTGCGCGGCCAGGGGGCCGAGGATCGCGCGGCCGGGGTCGCCGGGAAGCACCTGCCCGGCGAAGAACACGATGACGCTGAGCAGCCACAGGGTGATGACAGCGAGCCCGAGGCGCCTCAGGATGTATGTCGCCACGACTCCCCCTGGGACGCTGCGGACGGCATCGCTCGCGTCATCGGATCTGCCAAAGCCTAGTTACCCGTCGGAATAGCTGCAACGAATCGGACACTTATAGCCCCCGAAACGTAACCTATGCTCCGGCGCCGGTCACGGTTTAGCCTCAGGCTCATGACGGACGGTGTGATGCTGATCGGGGAGAGCCTCGCCGGTGAGGGTGCCGATGCCGCGCCCGGCCGGCCATGAAGATCACAGCGATCCGGCTCGACCGGATGCGGCTGCCGCTCGACCCGCCGTTCTTCGCGGCCTGGGACCCGGTGCCGCGACGCCATTTCGACGCGACGCTGGTCCGGGTGGAGACCGACGAGGGCGTGACCGGATACGGATCCGGAGACACCATGGACGGTTTCGAGCCGTTCGGGGAGCTGTTCGTCGGACGCGACCCGTTGCGGATCGTGGCGCACGTGGCCGTGCTCGAGACGATCAGCTTCCACGCCGGGCGGTACTGGCCGCTGGAGGCCGCGCTGTGGGACATCGCCGGCAAGGTGTCCGGGCAGCCGGTGTCGGTGCTGTTCGGCGGCGCCGCGGGCGGGATGCTGGCATACGCGTCGTTCGGAGAGCTCCGCGGCCCGGAGGAGCGCGCGGATGCGGCCCTCGCCGCGGTGGCGGCCGGCTTCCGCGCCGTCAAGATCCGCATAGGCCGTGACGACGTGGCAGCCGGCCTGGCCGCGGTGCGGGCCACCCGCCAGGCCGTCGGGGACGACGTCGCCATCATCGTCGACCTGAACCAGTGGTGGCGGATGCCCGGCGACATCTCGGCGGCCCTCGACGCGCCCGCGGTCCGGCGGCTGGCCGCCGACCTGGCCGAGCTCGGCGTGCTGTGGCTGGAAGAACCGCTGCCCGCCCGGGACACCACGGGCATGCGGGCGCTGCGGGAGCAGACCGGGATCCGTGTCGCCGGAGGCGAGATGGCGCGCGGCGCCGGTGAGCTGCTCGACGCGCTGGCTGCCGGCGCGCTCGACGTGATCCAGCCCGATGTGGTGCTCGCGGCCGGCCTGCTGCGGGCCCGCACCGTGGCCGAGGTAGCCATGCTCGGCAACCACTGGTTCACCCCGCACACCTGGACCAACGGGCTCGGCCTGCTCGCGAACCTGCAGGTGGCCTGCGGTGTCGGCGGTGGCCCGTACCTGGAGTTCCCCTACGACCCGCCGGGGTGGACGGAGCAGCGGCGCGACTTTTTCCTCGCCGAGCCGCTGGTCATCGACTCCAGCGGGTTCCTGGCCGTGCCCGCCCGGCCGGGTCTTGGAGCCGAGATAGACGAGGCCGCGGTCGCCCGGTGGGCGCGGCCATGAAGGTCCGTTTCGCCGGCCCGGCCATGTCCGAGGAGTGACCGTGCACAACGCCATCGCGGGTACCGAGATCGCCATCACTCCCACGCCGAGCGCCTACTTCGGCAGCGGCGCGGTGGGCAAGCTTCCCGGGCTCCTCGCCGGGACCGGGAGCGACGTCACGGTCGTGGTCACCGACGCCGCGCTCGCCGCCACGCCGGTGGTCGCCAGCGTCACCGGCGTGCTGGCGGCCGCCGGGACTCCGGTGACGGTCTTCAGCGGTGTTCACCCCAATCCGACCACCGGCGACCTCGCGGCCGGGGCGGATGCGGTCGCCGCGGCAGGCCGGGCCGGCGCACGGGTCGCTCTTGTGGCGGTGGGCGGCGGGTCGCCGATCGACGCGGCCAAGGGGATCGCCCTCGCCGCCGTCAACCCGCAGCGCGGGCGCGGCCTGGACTACCGGGGCCAGTTCACCCACCGCGCGCTCCCGCTCGTCGCGATCCCGACGACGGCCGGCACCGGCGCGGAGACCAACGCATTTGGCGTCGTGACCGATGAGCAGACGCACCGCAAGTTCTACGTGGGCCACGCCAGCTCGCTTCCTGTGGCCGCGATCCTCGACCCCGACCTGACCGCGGGCCTGCCGCCGGCGGCGACGGCGGCCACCGGCATGGACGCGCTGACCCACGCGCTGGAGTCCTACCTCTCGATCCGCGCGAACCCGTGGTCCGACGGCATCGCGTTGCAGGTCATCCGCATGATCGCGGCCCATCTTCCCCGTGCGTACGCCGACGGGGGCGACCGGGAGG
>JASHQP010000246.1 GCA_030039095.1 Streptosporangiaceae bacterium | reverse complement strand
CCGCGCCGTCGGCGCGGCCGTCGCGGGCCCCGCCGTTGCGTTCGCGCTGCGCAACCCGGATCTCTACCTGGCTGGGGTCCGGGTCGACATGGTGAGCTCCGCGGCGGCGCTTGCGGAGCAGGTGCCGCACCTGAGCGCGGCGGAGGCCGCCCGGGTCGCGTTCTTCGCCGACTTCCTGGGGAAGACTGATCGGGTGGGCTGGTGGGCGCACCATCCTGATCCTCCCGGCGACGATGCATCCACGGTGCACCGCCGGATCATGTCCTTCGCGCGGAGCCTGGCGGACACCGCCGGACCGCCGCTCGTCGTGGCCGTGACGCACTCCCCGGTGCTGCGGGCCTGCGCGCTGGCTGGCCTGGGCCACGATCCTGGCGAGCCAGCCTGGCTGGCTGGCCTCGAGGCCCGGGTCGGGCGGAGCCAGCCGGTGCAACTGGCGTGGCTGGCCCGCGCGCCATGACCGCCCGGCCGAGGTGATCACGTGCAGGCCTTCGACTACGCCCGCCCGGCGACGATTGCCGAGACCGTGGCGCTCCTGGCCCGCCACGGTGACCGGGCACGGATCCTGGCGGGTGGCACCGACTTGGTGGTCGGCCTGCGGCACGGCACCGAGACGCCGCGGGTCGTCGTCGACATCAAAGGCCTGACCGACCTGCCCGCTGACGTTACCGAGGGCGGCGGCAGCGTCCGCATCGGCGCCACCGCGGTCATGGCCGACCTGTGCCGCCATCCGGTCCTCCGCGCCCGGTTCCCGGCCCTGGTCGAGGCGATGAGCGTGGTCGGGTCGATCCAGATCCGCAACCGCGCCACGCTGGCCGGCAACGTGTGCCACGCGTCCCCGGCCGCCGACACCGCCCCGGCCCTGCTGGTACACGATGCGCGGCTGGTCATCGCCGGTCCCGGGGGCGAGCGCCGGATGCCGCTGGGCGAGTTCGTTCTCGGCCCAGGCCGCACCGCGCTGGGCCCGGCGGAGATCGTGACCGCGGCTGAGCTGCCGGTTCCGGCCCGTCCCCTGGGGACCGCGTTCGCACGGATGACCCGCCGCCGCGGCGTAGACCTGGCCACGATCAGCCTGTGCTGCTCTGTGGACGCCGCCGGCGTGACCCGGCTAGGCTGCGGCGCGGCTGCCCCGGTGCCATTCCTGGTGACCGACATCAGCGGAATACTGGCCGACGTCAACGCGCCCGGCTCGGCCCAGGACGCGGCGCTGGACCGGCTGATCGCACGGGCCCAGCCGATCAGCGACGTCCGGGCCAGCCGGGAATACCGGCTCGCGATGCTCCGGGTGCTGAGCAGGAGAGCGCTGCTGGCCGCCGCCCAGCGCCTGGCGGTCAGCCAGAACGGCCAGGCCAGGACCGGCGGCGAAGACCGCGGGGACCGTACATGACCACGACCCGGATCGAGTTCACGGTCAACGGCGCCGCCGTAACGCTGACCGTCGGCGCGCACCGCCCCCTGCTCGACGTGCTGCGCGACGAGCTGAACCTCACCGGTGCCAAGGAATGCTGCGCGGTGGGCGAATGCGGCGCGTGCACGGTGATCGTGGATGGGCGCCCAGTCAACTCGTGCCTCATGCTGGCCGCCGAGGTCAGCGGGCGTCACGTGACCACCGTGGAAGGACTGGGCGGCGCCGACCGGATGAGCCGGATGCAGCAGGCGTTTCTTGACCACGGCGCGGTGCAGTGCGGGTTCTGCATTCCCGGCATGGTGGTGTCGGCCACGTGCCTGCTCGAGGCCGAGCTTCACCCGTCTGCCGAGCAGGTCCGCGAGGGGCTGTCCGGCAATCTGTGCCGGTGCGGCGGGTACAACAGGATCGTCGCCGCCGTACTCGCCGCGGCGGGAGAGGCACCGGAGGAAACGCGGTGACCGCGACGTTCCCGGACGCGGGCACCCGCCAGCATAGCGTCGGCTCCGCCGTATCCCGCCTGGGCGGTGCAGAGCGGGTCACCGGTGCCCAGAAGTTCATCGCCGACGTACGACTGAAGGACATGCTGCACGTCAAGCTCGTCACGCTGGATTGCGGCAGGGCACGCATCCTCGGCGTGGACGTCAGCCCCGCATACGAGGTGCCCGGTGTCGTGCACGTGATCACCGCGCTCGACCTGCCCCGGCCAGTGCCCCGGTTCGGCCCGGCCTTCGCCGACCGCCCGGTCCTGGCCGCCGGTGAGACGAAATATCACGGCGAGCCCGTGGCGGCGGTGGCCGCCACCACCCGCGACGCCGCGGAGGCCGGCGCGGCCCGGGTCGTGGTGCGGTACGAGGCGCTGCCGGCCGTGCTCACCGTCGACGCCGCGCTCGACCCGGCGGCACCGCTGGTTCAGGCGCCTGAGCTGCGTCCCGGCGACCCGCTGGCCGGCACGAATGTACTGCGCGAGCGGAACTTCGGTTGGGGCGACATCGACGAGGCGCGGCCTAGCCTGGTCGTGGCTGGCGAGTACACGTTCCCGATGGTCACCCACTTCGCGATCGAGCCGCACGGCGCGATCGCCGCAGCGGACGACGACGGCCTGACCTTCTGGAGCCCGGTACAGCATCCCTACCTGCTGCAGCGGATGATGGCCGAGCTGTTCGACCTGCCGCTGAGCCGGGTGCGGGTGCTGGCGCCCGATCCCGGCGGGGCCTTCGGCGGCAAGCAGAATCCGAAGTTCGAGCCGCTGCTTGCGTTCCTCGCCCTGCGTACCGGCCGGCCGTGCCGGCTCGTGCTCACGTTGGAGGAGACGTTCCAGGCGGTGCGTCGCACCGCGGCCCGGGTGCGGGTGCGCACCGGCTTCACTGCGGCCGGGGACATCATGTTCCACGACATCG
Organism: Streptosporangiaceae bacterium; assembly: GCA_030039095.1. Next base: position 531 of record JASHQP010000246.1, on the reverse strand, counting down.
AGAGCGACTACCTACTCGGCGCGTACGCGGACATCGCCGAGCGGGTTGTGGCCAAGAGCAACTACCTGGCCTGCGGGCCGTACCGGGTGCCAGCCGCGCGCATCCGCGCCCGGGCGATCCTCTCGCACACGACGCCCAGCTGCGCGTTTCGCGGCTTCGGCACCCCGCAGATCAACTGGGCGGTCGAGTCGCAGCTCGACGAGGGCGCCCGCCGGCTCGGTCTGGACGGACTGTCCATTCGGCTGCGCAGCCTAGCGGCGAAGGGCGAGCCACTGGTGCCCGGTGACGTCCCGGCCGACGGCCAGTGGGAGCAGTCGGTACGCAAGGCCGCCGCCGCCATCGGCTGGAGCACACCGCTGCCGCCCGGCCGCGGCCGCGGCATCGCGTGCGGCATCAAGTCCGGGGCCACTACCGGCCTATCCCAGTCCACGGTCCGGCTGCTGTTCGACGGCAGCGTCCTGGTCTTGGCTGGCACCTCGGACATGGGCCAGGGTGCCCGGACGATCTTCGCGCAGATCGCCGCTGACGAGC
>JASHQP010000245.1 GCA_030039095.1 Streptosporangiaceae bacterium | reverse complement strand
GGCCGCGACGAGCTCGGCGGGGTCGGCGAGCCCGGGCACGGCGCACAGTGTCACCCGCGGCCGCTCGCCGTCCGCGGCCAGGACGGCCTCGGTCTCGGCGAGGTCGCCGGCCGGGTCCTCGCCCAGCGCCTCGCTGATCGCGCCGACGATCCAGCGCGGATGGCTGTAGGCGACCGACAGGTGACCGGTGAGGTCGTCGTCGCGGTTCGGCGCGGCGATCTCGAGCCAGGCCTCGAGGTCCCTGGTGGCAACCTTGCGCAGCACCGCGTTCACGAACCCGGCAGGCCGCTGGCCGGCGACATCCTTCGCCAGGTCCACCGAGGTGGCGACCGCGGCGTGCGCGCCGATCCTGGTGGCGAGCAGCTGATGCGCGCCCATCCGGAGCACCTGGCGCAGCGGCGGGTCGATCCGGTCCAGATCCCGGTCGCTGCAGATGGCGAGGATCGCGTCGTAGCTGCCCTGGCCGCGCAGCGTGCCGTAGGCCAGCTCGGTGGCCAGCGCAGCGTCCCGTCCGCTCAGCCCTGCGTCCCGCAGCAGCGCCGGCAGCAGCAGGTTGGCATAGGCGTCCCGGTCGCAGACCGCGCAGAGAGCCTGGAACGCGACGTGCCGCGGCGGGTCTGCCCGGCGTCGCGCCGGACTGGCCGGGTGGGCAAGAGCACGCGGTGGCATCTCAGCCCAGCACCGCGCCGGACGGGCCGAGGCGCAGGCCACGCAGCCAGTCGGCGGCCGGCATCCGGCGCTTGCCATGCGCCTGCACGTCGCCGAGCTGGGCCGACTGGGTACCGGTACCGACCAGCGCGATCGATCCCTTGACGTGCAGCTGCCCGGGAGCCAGCTCGGGGTCGCCGTCGCCTGTGCCGATGCTGGCGAACGGCCACAGCTTGACCCTGGTGCCGTCGAGTTCCGTCCACGCGCCGGGCGCGGGGGTGCACGCCCGGATCAGGCGGCCGATCGCGACGGCCGGGTCACCCCACCGCACCCGCGCGCCCTCGGCAGTGATCTTGGGTGCCAGGCTCACCCCGTCGGCGGGCTGCTCGCGCGCCACCAGCTGGCCAGACTCGATGCCGTCGATGGTCGCGACCAGCAACTCCGCCCCGGACACGGCCAGCCGGTCCAGCAGGTCACCGGCGGTGTCGTCCGGCCGGATCGCCTCGGTGACCACGCCGAATACGGGGCCGGCGTCCAGGGCGGCGACGATCCGGAACGTGCTGGCGCCGGTGATGTCGTCGCCGTGCAGGATCGCGTGCTGTACCGGCGCAGCGCCGCGCCACGCGGGCAGAAGAGAGAAGTGCAGGTTGACCCAGCCGAGCGGGGGGACGTCGAGCGCCCGCTGCGGGAGCAGGGCGCCGTACGCGGTGACCGCGCAGCAGTCGGGCGCGATCTGTCGCAGGTGGTCCACGAAGACCTGGTCACCAGGCTTGGCCGGCTTGAGCACCTCGAGACCCGCCGCCTCGGCGCGCTGCGCTACCGGGCTCGGCGCGAGCCGCAGCCCGCGGCCGGCCGGTGCGTCCGGCCTGGTGACCACCGCAGCGACCTCGTGTCCGGACTCGAGCAGAGCATCCAGCGAGGGCACCGCCGTGGCCGGGGTGCCCGCGAAGACGAGTCGCATCCCTTTAGTAGGCCTCTCCCCGGGTCGCGTGCGGCGAGGCCCGCACGACCGGAACCGGCTCGCCGAACCACTCCGCGGCCCGGATCTCCTTCATCGCCAGCTTGCGCTGCGCTGGGTCGAGCCGGTCGATGAACAAGATGCCGTCCAGGTGATCGGTCTCGTGCTGCACGCAGCGGGCGAGCTGCCCGGCTCCCTGCACCGTTACCGGCTCGCCATGCATATCGAAGCCCGTGGCCACGACGCCGTGGGCGCGCTCCGTCGGGTACTGCAGGCCGGGGAAGGACAGGCAGCCCTCCTCGTCGATCTCCTGATCGTCGGACAGCTGCAGCACCGGGTTGATCAGGTGGCCGATGACGTCGTCGACGTTGTACGTGAAGACCCGCAGGCCGACGCCGATCTGCGGCGCGGCCAGGCCGAGCCCGGGTGCCTCCAGCATCGTGTCGGTCAGGTCCTTGACCAGGCGGCGCAGCTCGGCGTCGAAATCACGGACTGGCTCGGCCGGCGTACGCAGCACCGGATCGCCGAACAGACGTATCGCCTTGACGCTCACCTGGTTCCTCCCGCTCGCCCGGCTTCGTGCCGCACGCTAGTTCCTCGCATCGCCCGGCTCCGGCCGCACGCTAGTTCCCCACATCGCCCGGCTCCGGCCGCACGCTCAGTCTATGGAGGACGAGCGGGCCTTGAACGCCGCCTTGCGAGCTGCCCGCGCCACCTCCGGGTCGGGATGATGCTCACTGAGCGCGGTCAGCAGGTCTGTCACGCCCGGGTGGTCGACGCGCCAGAGGCCCGCCACGATCTCGGCCTGGCCGGCGCCGGGCACGTCGGGCAGCAGCTCGGCCACCACGTCAGCGGGATCGGCCTCCTCGAGCAGGCCGGCGCCGAGATCGACCAGCAGCCAGGCCCGGTCCTCCGGACGCAACTCTGCCTGCTCGCCGTGCTCGTGCAGCCAGACCGAGGCGTGCGCGCGGAGCACCGGGTCTGCCAGCGCTGCCCGGACCTCACCGATGGCGGGCTCGCCGATCCGGTCGAGCACGGCGAACGCGGCGCCACGCAGGCCTGGCGACCCGCTTCCGGCCGCCCGGACGAGCTCGGCGGCCGCCTGGGCCGCCGGCCGGCGAGCCAGCCAGGAGGTGATCTCGGCCTCGCCGTCCTCGGCGTCGCAGCTCGCCAGCGTCGCCAGCAGGCCGGCCGCGCCGGACCGGCCCGCGGCGCCGAGGACGGGAACGTGCCAGCCCTGGGCGCGCAGCCTGCGGTGCACCCCCCACACCCCGAGCGGCGACAGGGCAACCGTGAGACCACCGCCGGCCTCCTCGGTGCCGAGCTCGACGACGCCGAGGTCGGCCAGGATCTCCAGCGCCGTGGACAGCGCCGCCGCGTGGTCCGGCGGCGCGGACCCCGGCTGTCCTCGCGTGGTCCCGGCTGCGGCGGCGTACGCGTCGAACAGCCCCTCTATCCGGACAGGGCCGCCGACGGTGTACAGCGCCGTCGCAAGGCCGTCCAGGTCCTCTGCGGCGAGCACCGCCTCGAGTGCGGCGGCCCAGGTGGTCAGCAGCTGCCCGGTATCCCCGGAAGACAGGACGTCACCGGGGGCGGGCGCGCCACCCCGTGCCTCGCCACCCCGTGCCTCGCCACCCCGCAGCATGTTTGTGGCGGTCGCGACCCGCAGAGCGGTGTCCACCTCGGCCGGCGTCAGCTCGAGGTCGGCAGCGGCGGCGGCGCGGTCCGCTGGCCCGAAAGCGAGGCCGTTCGGCTGCCCCGCCCCGGCGGCTGCCGCGGCCTCCCGCCGGTCCGCCCAGCGGGCCAGATTG
>JASHQP010000244.1 GCA_030039095.1 Streptosporangiaceae bacterium | reverse complement strand
GGGACGGGGACGCGTACTTCCGCAGGGCGGGCACCGCCGACTGCATCGCGCAGGTCGGCCGGATGGCCAAGCCGGTCATCGGCGCGGTCAACGGCGCCACGTTCACCGGCGGTCTGGAGCTGGCCCTCGGCTGCGACTTCCTGATCGCGTCGGACCGGGCCATCTTCGCGGACACGCACGCCAGGGTCGGGATCCTGCCGCGTGGCGGCATGAGCGCCCGGCTCCCGCTGGCCGTCGGCGGCGCCCGGGCGCGGCGGATGTCGATGACCGGCCAGGTGATCGACGCGGCGACCGCGGAGCGCTTCGGTCTGGTGACCGAGGTGGTGCCGCACGACCAGCTAATGGCGCGGGTCATGGAATGCGCCAGGGCGATCGCCGAGGTGCCGCCGGAGACGGTGCGAGGGCTGAAGGAGATGTACGCCGCCCAGGCCGCGGTCGCGCCGGTGCTCGCGGCCGAGCGCGAGATCGCGCGGCGGCACGTTCCCGACTGGGCCGGCCTGGAGAAGCGGAGGCTCGACGTGATGGCGCGGAACCGGGCGCAGATCGGGGGAGGGCAGGCATGAGGGTCGACACCGGGCTCGGCGGTTCCGTCGATGCGCGCGAGGCCGCCGCGCAGGCGGAGCGGGACGGCTACGCGGGCGCGTGGACCAGCGAGATCTCTCATGACCCGTTCGTCACGCTCGGCCTGGCCGCGGTGGCCACCGAGACTATCGAGCTCGGCACCGCGATCGTGGTCGCGTTCGCGCGCAACCCGATGTCGCTGGCGGCTGCGGCCAACGACGTCCAGCTGCTGTCGCGGGGGCGGCTGCTGCTCGGCCTCGGCTCGCAAATAAGACCGCACATAACGCGGCGCTTCTCCATGCCCTGGTCGCACCCGGCCAAGCGGATGCGCGAGTTCATCCTGGCGCTGCAGGCGATCTGGAGCTGCTGGAACGACGGCACCAAGCTGGACTTCCGCGGCGAGTTCTACAAGCACACGCTCATGACGCCGTTCTTCAGCCCGGGACCCAACCCGCACGGGGCGCCCAAGGTGCTGCTGGCCGGGGTGGGGGAGGCGATGACGGCGGTGGCCGGTGAGGTGGCCGACGGATTCCTGTGCCACGGCTTCACCACCGAGCGGTACCTGCGCGAGGTCACCATTCCCGCGCTGAGCCGGAACGGGCCTCCAGCGGGATTCGAGCTTGTCGGCTCGCCGTTCGTGGTCACCGGCCGCACCGAGGAGGAATTCGAGGCGGCGGGGCGCGGGGTAAGGGAGCAGATCGCGTTCTATGGCTCCACGCCCGCCTACCGGCCCGTGCTCGAGCTGCACGGCTGGTCCGAGCTCGGCGACCGGCTGCACGAGATGTCGCTGCAGGGGCGGTGGCAGGAGATGGGCACGATCATCGACGACGACGTGCTGAACGCGTTCGCCGTCGTCGCCGAGCCCGGCGCGGTCGCGGCCGAACTGCTGCGCCGCTACGGCGACGTGATGACCCGGATGACGCTGTACACCCCCTACGCCGCCGACCCCTCCGTCACCGCGCAGATCGTCAGCGACCTGCGCGGTGACGCTGCCCAGGCTCTTACGAGCCGATGACGCACGGGGTCTGGTACGGGTTCGACGCCGCGCAGATCTGGACGGGATCGCGGTACATGCCGATCGACGGCAGCGCCTGGCCCTGGAAGTTGAACAGGGTCTCGTTGTCGTCGGGAGTCCCCGGCGGGCTCGAGTCGGGTGCCCACGAGACACCCGGGATCCACTCGGGCTCCCAGTAGAACATGCCGGCCCCGAGCCCATCCGGGACGGCGGCCAGGATGGACAGCTCGTCGTTCAGCATGGAGAGCTGTCCGCCCGGGCTTGCCGGGTAACCGTCGATCAGCTGACTCGCCTCCCAGGTGTCGTTGCCGAGGGCGTCCCCGTTGGCGAGCGTCCAGGAATACTCCGTCTCCGCGAGCACGATCGGCTTGTGGAATTGCGTCGCCAGCTCGTCGACGTTGGACCGCATGTCGGCCAGCGAGCCCTGGTAGATGGGGTAATAGGAGAGCGCGATGACGTCGAACGGGACGCCCTGCGCCTCCAGGTTGGAGTAGAAGGCCTGCGCCTTGGCGTTGTTGCCGCCGAGGTCGGTGTGGATGGCGATCAGCAGCTTGTGGCCTGCCGGGTTGCCGGCCTGCGCGCCGGCGATGCCGGCCCTGAGCAGCTGGGCGAGGTTGCTCCAGCCGGTGGCCGTCGTGTTGCTGGTCCAGGTGAGACCGCCTACGCCGGGCCCGGTGCAGCCGAAGTCCGCCCAGTCGGTCTCCTCCGACGGGCTCCACAGGATGCCGTTGGTGATCTCGTTGCCGATCGAGACCATGTCCACCGGGGTGCCCTGGGCGGCAAAGGCGGAGATGACCTGCTGGGTGTACGAACGCATCTTCGCGGTAAGCCCGGCCAGGGTCGTCGGCCATCCCGCCGGGATGCACTGCTTGCCGGGGTCGGCCCAGAAGTCCGAGTAGTGGATGTCCAGGTACAGCTTCAGGCCCGCCGCCTGGAGGGTCTTGGCGAAGGCGAGGTCGCTGGCGAGGTCGTTGTAACCGGCCGGCGGGTTCACCCACAGGCGCAGGCGGGCCCAGCCGGCGCCGTTGCGGGCGGTGATGTTCGCGGGGTTGGCCGCGACGCCGTTGTCGGTGAAGGTGGCCCCGGCGGCGACTTCCTGCGGGGTAAAGGAGAGATCCGAACCGAGCATCATTTTTGCCGCGGCCGGGTCGGCGCCGAAGAGCCGGAACTCTCCGACGCAGACCGGGCTCGAGCCGCTGTCCCACACCTCGATCTGTGCGTAACGCGCGGGCATGGTCGGCAGCTTGCCCTGGCCCGAGCCAGCCCCGAAGGGCACGTACATCGGGTTGCCCGGGTCGAGGGCGATGTTGCGGGCCGTCGGAATCGTGTGCCAGTCACCCTGCTGGGTGGCCAGCGAGATCGTGGCGTTGGCGGAGGAACTGGCGTTGTCGAGGGTGATGCCGATGCCGTCGAGGTTGCGCACCTGGCCGAGGTCCACGGTCAGGGTGTCGGGCCAGGAATCCGTGCACCACGAGGTGGCGGCGTTCCCGTCGATCGCGTTGGCGGGCGGGTCGGCGGACTGCGAGGTCGTGGCCGTCGCGGTGCCCGAGAGCGCCCAGTTGACCGTCGGCACCTGGCTCGAACCCTGCTGCGCCCTGGCCGCGGTTGCCGACCCTATCTGGGTCGCGGACGCGGCGACGAGCAGGGCGCAGAGCGAGAACCAGACCGGGATCGTGACCCAGCGCCTGGCCTGCTTTCGGCCGATTAAAGGTCTCACTTCGGACCGTCCTTTCGCGGGGGAGGGGGTGGGGTGGGTTTCGCGCGGGAGGGAGGGGTGGGTTTCGCGGGGAGCGAAGGTTGGGTCTCGCGGGAGTGGGGCTCGCGCGAGGTGGCCGACCGGGCCGCTCAGCCGTGCCGGACGATGGCCACACCTCGGCGCCCGAGGGGCAGCGTGCCGTTCGCCGGACGGTCTGCGAGGACGTCGTAACCGGGCGCGGCGAGCAGGACCTTGCGGTCGTTGTCGGTGTGGTTGATGACGAACTCGTAGTCGTGGCCGGGGGAGCGGCGGACGACTCGTTCCACGTTGTCCGACAGCCCGGCATCCACGTCGCCCTGCGCGGGCCGCAGGGCCGCGACGAGGTCGTAGACGCGCTGCATGCCGTCGTGATCCAGCCGGGTGCCGACGTAAAGGACGGAGCCCTTCCCGTGGGTGCTCGCCGTGACCACCGGCGTGCCCGCCCACGGCCCGCTGGTGACCCGTGCCAGGACCTTTCCCTGTTGCTGCTGGGGCTCGGCGGCAAGGTCCAGCCAGAAGGTCGCGGAGGTCTTGGCGCCGTCCTCCCACTCCACCTCGACGACCTCGCCGGGTGCCAGCGGTGCCACGTCCAGGATGTCGCAGCCGAACAGCGGGCGCAGCGGGCCGCCGTAGGGGCCGAGGTAAACGCGGTCGTGCTCGTCGACGATCCCGGACCAGAAGGAGATGACCGCGGTGCCGCCCTGCTCCACGTAGGACCGGATGTTCGCTGCCTCGTCCTCGGTCACCAGGTAGAGGCTGGGCACAAGGAGCGCCTTGTACCGCTCGAGCGGCTCCGAAGGGCTTGCGAAGTCCAGCGTCACGCAGCGGAGGTACAGGGGCAGGTACATCCAGGTGAGCTGGTCTTGCATCTTCAGGTCGTGCGCCGGGCTCGTGGAACTCTCCACCGCCCACCAGTTGGCGTAGGAGAAGACCAGCGCAACGTCGGCCACCACCTCCGCCGTGGCCCACGGCTCCGGCTGGGCGAGCTCGCGGCCCAGCTGGGAGACCTCCGTCCAGACCGGCGACGCCTGCCCGGAGTGGGGAAGCAGGGCCGAGTGGAACTTCTCGGCACCCGCCCGCGAGGCCCGCCACTGGAAGAACAGCACCCCGCTGGCCCCCCTGGCCAGGGCCTGGTAGCTCAGCGCCCGCATCTGGCCGGGAGACTTGGGCACGTTGCGGTCGCGCCAGTTGACCCGGAAGCTGGTCTGCTCCATGACCATCCACGGCACGCTCTTGTTCAGGGACCTGACCAGGTCGTAATGCATGGCGGACAGCGCGGCGCTGTCAGGGTCGGCGGGATCGGGGTAGTTGTCCGTGGAAACGACGTCCAGTTCGCGGGCCCAGGCGAAGTAGTCCAGCGGCTTGTGGAGGCCCATGAAGTTCGTCGTCAGCGGGATGTCCGGCCTGGCCGCCTTGAGAACCTGCTTCTCCTCGAGGAACTCCTCGAGAAACGCCTCGCTGCTGAACCGCTTGTAGTCGAGCAACTGGCTGGGATTCGCGAAGGTCGGCGTCATCCGAGGAGGCATCACCTCGGCGAAGTCGCTGTACTCCTGACTCCAGAACGCCGAGCCCCAGGCCTCGTTGAGCGCCTGGACCGAGCCGTAGCGACGCTCCAGCCAGGAGCGGAACGAGCGGGCGTGGTGGTCGCAGTAGCAGTACGGGACGTGGCAGGCGTACTCGTTGTGCGCGTGCCACATGCGCAGGGCCTCGTGGCCGCCCAGTTCGGCCGCCACGCGCTCGACGATGCGCCGGGCAAAGCGCCGGTAGGACGGGCTGCAGATGCAGAAATGCTGCCGGCTGCCGTGGGTATAGCGCGCCCCCCTCTCGTCCACCGGCAACGCGTCGGGGTAGCGGGTCGTCAGCCACGGCGGCGGCGCCGCCGTCGGGGTGGCCAGGTCCACGCCGATGCCCGCCTCGCCCATCAGGTCGAGCACCTCCCGGAGCCAGCCGAATTCGAACCTCCCCTCGGTCGGCTCCAGGTGGGCCCAGGCGAAGATGCCGACGGTGACCAGGTTGACGCCCACCTCACGCATGAGCCGTACGTCTTCGTCCCAGACTTCCCGCGGCCACTGCTCGGGGCTGTAGTCGCCGCCGTAGAGCGGATGGTCGAAGGCACTGAACTGCATCGCTACCTCGTGTTCCATGGCGTTGAGCTGTGCTTACTCACCGACGATCGCGCCGAACGTCAGCCCGCGCGCGATGTACTTCTGCAGGAACGGGAACAAGATCAGCATCGGCAGGACGGACACCACTGAGCCCAAGATCACCTCGGGGTAGAGTGGCTGGCCCGCGCCGGCGAGGTTGAGGTCGCTGGCCCATGCGGACAAACCCACGGTCAGCGGGAAGCGCGTCGTGGTGCCGAGCAGGACCAGCGGCAGGAAGTAGTTGTTCCAGGTTCCGATGAAGGACAGCAGGAACAGGGTCACCATGCCGGGCATCAGCAGCGGCCGGCTCACCTTCCAGAACGTCCGGAACTCCCCGGCCCCGTCGACGCGTGCGGCGTCCACGAGCGAGTCGGGCACGGCGTCAGCGGAGAACAGCGACATCAGGTACACGCCGAAGGGGTACACGAGCAACGGCAGAATCACTCCCTGATAGCTGTTCGTAAGCCCGAAATCATGCTCGAGCAGGAAGAGCGGTACGACCAGCGCCGTCGTCGGCACCAGCAGTGAGCCCATGACCAGGCCGACCACCAGCGGCCGCCCACGGAAGCGGTACTTGGCCAGCGCGTAGCCGCACAGCGTCGACACCGCCGTGGCCAGCGCGCCGGTGACCACGGCGTAGATGAGGGAGTTGAGGAGCCAGTACTTGAAGTAGCCGCCGTCCACCGTGAACAGGAGCCTGAAGTTGGAGGCCCAGGACAGATGAGATACCGGCAGGAAGGTCGAGGAGTTGAAGAGCTCGCTGGTGTTCTTCGAGGAGGCGACGATGAGCCAGTAGATCGGTGCGAGAACGTATATGGCTGCCACGGCGGCCACGGCGGTGCCGGCCATGGTCTTGACCCGCCGCGCCGATCGGGCCCTTCTTCCGTCGGCGATGCTCATCGCGTTCCTCCCCGTACGGCTCCGAACATGTCGAACCTGCGGCGCATGATCCCGTAGAAGGCGCCGGTGGCCACCACGGTCACCAGCGCCAGCACTATCGACTGCGCGGCGGCCAGTTGCTCGTTCCCGAACTGGAACGCGGTGTCGTAGATGACCTGATTCGGCGTGTAGCTGGTGCCGATGGCGGCGATGTCGTTGAGGATCATCGGCTCGTTGAACAACTGCAGCGTGCCGATGATCGAGATCACGGTGATGAAGGCGACCGTCCTGCGGATCATGGGCAGCTTGATCCGCCACGCGAGGGCGAATTCCGAAGCCCCGTCGATCTTCCCGGACTCCAGCACCTCGCGTGGCACGCTGGTCAGGCTCGTCAGCAGGATGGTCATGTTGTAACCGGCCCATTCCCACGTGACGATCAGCATCATCGCGTAGAGCACGAAGCGGTAGCTGAGAGGGTCGAGCGGCCCGGAGGCCACGCCGGCCAGGTGCGGCACGTTCAGGACGTTGTCGAGGTCGGGCTCCAGCAGGAACGCCCACATGACCGCGGCGATCACACCGGGCACGGCATAGGGAAAGAAATAGGCGAGCGCGAAGAACCTCTTGCCGCGGCAGTACGGGCTGTCCAGCAGCAAGGCCAGCCCGACCGCGATGCAGATCATCAGGGTGACCTGGATGACACCGAAGTACACCATGCGCTCGACAGCGCTCCAGTACTGGCCGTTGCCCACGACGCTGCTGTAGTTGAACAGGCCGACGAACCTGCCGGTCAGCGGCGAGCGCAGGCTCAGCACGATCGAGTAGATGAACGGGGCCAGGAAGAACAGGGCGTACAGGACCAGGAACGGGGTCGTCATCAGCGCGCCGGCCTGGCCCCGGTGGTCGCGCCCGGGCGGGTGCCTGCGCGCCGGCCGGCTGCGGGGAATCGCGTCGACGGGGCCGGCGGCGGTGCTGGCTAGCTTTGGCTGTCCGGAGACTTGCAACGGTCCCCCTCCATGGTCGCGGCCTGCGCCGGGTGCGCGGCCCCGCCCGGGAACCCCCCGGGCGGGGCCGCGCGGCTGTCACTGAGAGACCGAATAGCCGGCCGACTTGGCGTAGGTGAGCAACTGCGACTCCGTGTTCACCAGCACCTGGGACCACGGCTCCTTCCCGGCCGCGGCCTTGGCCATCTCGTTGTCGAGGAACGTCCCGAGCTCGCTGTCCCACGGACTCCACTCGAACTTCACCGGCACGTTGGCCGCGTACTGCGAGAACTGCGCGTTGATGTCACCCGCGAAGTGCGGCACCGTTGCGGAGAACTCCGGGACGCTGGCGCGTGCCAGCGCGGCGGGGAACAGGCCACGGCCGCCGCCGGACGTGGTGGCGGGCTTTTCGTCGATCGCCAGGCCGCTCTTGGCCGTGTTGATGTAGGCGGCGAACGTGGCCGCGTCCTTCACGTCGGCGGAGGGGCAGTCCTTGGTCACGGCGTTGGTCGACCCGCCCCAGTTGGCGGCCGCGTGCGCGCCCGCTGTCCACTGCGGCATCTGGGTGACCGCCCATTGCTGGGTGGAACCGGCTGGCAGGTAGGCATCGACCATGTAGGTCGGTGACCAGCCAGCGCCCACCATGGCCGCGTACCGGTCCGCACCGATGTGGTGACCCCAGTCGGCCTCGAAGTCCGGGTCCACGGCGACGGCGCCCTCGCTGACCAGCTTGCCCCAGAACTCCATGACCTTCTGCTCGGCGGGCCCGTCGACGTCAACCTTCCAGCTGCCGTTGGGCTCCACCTGATAGGGGAACGCGCCCGCCTGCCACCACAGGGCCTCCTGCAGGTCGGGATCGTTCGGCCCGAAATAGGTGAGGTACATGGCGGGATCGTCCTTGTGCAGCGCCACCGCGTCGGAGGCGAACTGCGCCCAGGTGGCCGGCACCGGCAGGTGGTACTTGCTCAGCACCGACGGCTGGTACATCAGGCCCATCGGCCCGATGTCCTCGGGCATGGCGTAGACCTGGCCGTCCTGGGAAACCTGGTTCCACACCCAGGACGGGAAGTCCTTCTTGTAGGACGAGACGTACTGCGTGATGGGGACGAAGTCGTGCTGCGCGAGGAACTGCGGCAGGTGGTCGTACTCGACCTGGGTAACGCAGGGGCCGGTGCCGCCAGCCATCGCGGTGGTGAGCTTGGGATAGAAGGTGCTGCCCGAGCCGTAATCCGGTGGTGGCGCGATCTTGATGTTCGGGTACGCCTTCTCGAAGTTGGCGATCACGTTCTTGGGATTCGAGGTCCAGGTCCACCAGGTGAGCGTTACCCGCCCCGACGCGCTCGGCGCGGATGACGCTGAGCTACTGCACGCAGCCAGCAGAGCGCACAATGCTGCGAGAGCACTTCCCAGGGCTGCCCACTCAACGAACTTTGGGCATCTTCGGAATGATTTAGGGGTTTTCACGTTTCCTCCCGGAAGTCAAAGCCGCGTGTGCATGGCCATGGGAGCGCTCCCAACGCCCAGAGCGTAGCAAATGCCAACTAGCGCTGAAAAGGGCCTGTAACACACGTGTTCGACCAATCGGGCCCGCGGGCGGAATACGCGGCGAGGCGATCCGGAGTCCGCAGATCCGCGACTGGACCGCCGATCCCGGGACCCTGGTCCGCCGATCCCGGGACCCTGGACCGCCGATCCCGGGACCCTCGACTTCCGCCCCGAGCCGGGGCATACTCAACGCGTTGATCACCGCCCAGGACACCCACTGAGGAATCGCATCTCGATGGCAGCCAGCACCGGGCCGTCGGAGCTTGCGGACGGAGGCGACCAGCCCGTCGCGAGCAAGGCGCGCCGTCGCGGTGCCAGGCGCCCGACCATCGAGGACGTGGCACGGGCGGCGGGGGTGTCCCGCAGCACGGTGTCGCGGGTCCTGAATGGCGGCAGCCACGTGAGCCCCGAGGTCATGTCCGAGGTGAGCAGGGCGGTGAGCCTTCTCGGCTACTCGGTCAACCAGGCCGCACGCAACCTGGCGGCCGGCCGGACCGGCTCGGTCGCCTTCGTGATCTCAGAGCAGAGCGAGCATCTGTTCGGCGACCCGAACTTCGGCGTCCTGGTGCGGGTGTTCTCCAGGGAGCTGCGAAGCCGCGGTCAGCACCTCCTGGTCACGACGGCGCAGGACTACGGGGAAGAGGCCTTTCTCGCCGATTATCTGACCGCCGGCCACGTCGATGGCGCGCTGTTCGCACTGCCGCGTGAGGGGGAGAGGCTGCTGAACCGCGTCGCCCACAGCCTTCCGGTCGTGGTGCACGGCCAGCCCCTGGGCCTCGAGCAGGAAGTCTCCTGGGTGGGGGTCGACGACGAGGCGGCCGCCTTCGAGGCCGTCAGCTACTTGCTGGACCAGGGACGTTTCCGCATCGGCACGATCACCGGGCCGCTCAACACCAGCAGTGGGCGGCACCGCCTCGACGGTTACCTGCGGGCCGTCGGGCCAGATTCGCCGCGAGACCTTGTGGCGATCGGCGACTGGTCTTCGGTGTCCGGCAGGCTGGGCGCCCAGCAACTGCTCGAGCGCCACCCGGATCTGGACGGGCTGTTCGTCGCCTCCGACCTCATGGCGCTGGACGCGCTGGGGGTGCTGAAGGAATCGGCCAGGCGGATACCCGGGGACGTGGCGGTGGTGGGCTTCGACGACTCGACCGCAGCCGTCCGGGCCGATCCTCCGCTCACCACCGTCCACCAGTCCTTCGAAGAGTCAGCCGCCGAATCCGTGCGCATCCTGAACGAGCTGATCGCCGGGCCCAGCTCCGGGCCGCAGCACGTCCTGATGCCGTTCAGGCTCGTGCGCCGCAGTTCCGCCTGACGCGCTATTCCGCCTGACGCGCGATGGCCGGCTTCGCGGAGCCTGGCCGGCCCTCGGCGCCGCGTTACGGCTCCTTTTACCGGATCAGCGGATCCCGGGGAAGTCCGAGGATGCGCTCGGCGATCTGATTGCGCTTGATCTCCGAAGTGCCTCCGGCGATCGACATCGACCGGTTCAGCAGCATCAGCGTGCCCGCCATGCTGGCCGGGCCGTCCAGGAACGCGAGGTCGGGGCCGGCCAGCTCGGCGAGGATGGCTGCGGCCTCGTGCCCGTTCTCCGACAGCAGCAGCTTGGTCAGGTTGCCCTCGGGGCCGGGGCCGGCCCCGGTGACCGCCCGGTACGCGGCGCGCAGGTTCAGCGCGGTCATGGTCTGGGTGCTGGCCAGGAAGCGGCCGACCCGGCCGGCGCCGCCCGCCAGCCGCCCGGGGTGCGCGTCCAGCGGCCCGATCACGGCGTCCGGCGGCAGCGTGAACAGGCTGCCGCCCCCGCCGCCGATCGACACGCTCTCGTTGCCGAG
>JASHQP010000243.1 GCA_030039095.1 Streptosporangiaceae bacterium | reverse complement strand
CGCCCCGTCCCGCGCTGGACCACTCGCACCGCGGCGGCGTGCGCGGCCGGCCCGAGCCGGTGCCGGTCACGATCGGCCCGCGCCCGCAGGGGCCACCCACGCACGCCTGCGACGAGAACCCGCTGGCCGGGTTCGCTGGGTAGCCCGGTAGGCCACGGCTACCCGTTCAGGGCACTAAACAAGATCCGCTCGAAGAGGAGGGGAATCAGTGGCAGGGAAGCTCGAGGGCAAGGTCGCCTTCATCACCGGGGCCGCGCGCGGACAGGGCCGCAGTCACGCGGTGCGGCTGGCTCAGGAGGGCGCGGACATCATCGCTGTCGACATCTGCCGTCAGATCGGCAGCGTGGCGTACCCGATGGCGACCCCGGAGGACCTCGCCGAGACGGTCAAGGACGTCGAGGCGCTGGACCGGCGGATCGTCGCACGGGAGGCCGACGTGCGCGACGAGGCCGGGCTCGAGGCCGCGTTCGACGCCGGCGTGGCCGAACTCGGCCCGGTGGACATCGTGCTGGCCAACGCCGGCATCGCGCCGCTGTCCATGGACGAGCCGCACGAGGCGTGGCAGGACGTCATCGACGTGAACCTCACCGGCGTGTTCAACACCGTGGAGACCGCGATCCCGTCGATGGTCGAGCGCGGCAAGGGCGGCGCGATCGTGCTGACCAGCTCCACCGCTGGCATCAACGGCATCGGCGGGCCGACCCGCGGCGGCCTCGGCTACACGGCGGCCAAGCACGGCGTGGTCGGGCTCATGCGGTCCTACGCGAACAACCTGGCGCCGCACAGCATCCGGGTCAACTCGGTGCACCCGACCGGCGTGCGCACACCGATGATCATCAACGACGTGATGGCGGAGTTCCTGCAGGCCGATCCCAGCATGGGGCAGGCGATGGCCAACGCGCTTCCGGTCGACATGGTCGAGCCGGTCGACATCTCCAACGCCATTGTGTGGCTGGTCTCCGACGACGCGCGTTACGTCACCGGCATCACGGTTCCTGTCGACGCCGGGTACACGAACAAGAAGTGAGGGAGGGCACGTGGCAGGGCGAGTAGAGGGCAAGGTCGCCTTCATCACCGGCGCGGCGCGCGGGCAGGGCAGGAGCCACGCGATCAGGCTGGCCGAGGAGGGCGCGGACATCATCGCGGTCGACATCGCCGAGGACATCGACAGCGTCCGGCGGTTCTACCGCGGCGCCACCGAGGCGGACCTGGCCGAGACCGTCGAGCAGGTCGAGGCGCTGGACCGGCGGATCGTCGCCACCAAGGCCGACGTGCGCGACTTCACGGCGCTGCAGCGGGCGCTCGGCAACGGCGTCGCCGAACTCGGCCACGTGGACATCGTGAGCGCGAACGCGGGCATCTTCGTCTTCGGAGAGCTCGCGCAGGACGTCAGCGAGCAGGACTGGAAGGACGTCATCGACATCAACCTCACCGGGGTCTGGCACACCGCCAAGGCGGCAATCCCGCACCTGATCGAGCAGGGCACCGGCGGGTCGATCGTGCTCACCAGCTCGACGGCCGGGCTGAAGGGCTTCCCTGGCGTGTCGCAGTACACCGCCAGCAAGCACGGGGTCGTCGGCCTCATGAAGACGCTGGCCCTGGAGCTCGCGCCGCACAGCATCCGGGTGAACTCGGTGCACCCAACCGGCGTGGCCACCGACATGATCCTCAACGAGGCCACGTACCGGCTGTTCCTGCCCGGCGTCCAGAACCCGACCAGGGAGCAGGCCGCGGAGGTGTTCCAGACGACGAACGCGCTGCCGGTGCCGTGGGTCGAGCCGCGGGACATCTCCAACGCGGTGCTGTTCCTGGCGTCCGACGAGGCCAGGTACGTCACCGGGATCCAGCTGCCGGTGGACGCCGGGTTCACGGTCAAGTGATCGAGGACACCAAGGCCAGGATTGCGGCCAGGGTCGTCGGGCGCGAGCGCGAGCTCGAGCTGATCCTGGCCGCCGTGGCCGCGGGCCGGGACCTGCTGCTCGAGGGGGCGCCCGGCACGTCCAAGAGCACCCTGCTGCGCGCGATCACCGCGGAGTGGGGCGTGCCGCTGGTGTTCGTCGAGGGCAACGCCGACCTCACCCCGGCGAAGCTGATCGGCCACCACAACCCGGCCCGGGTGCTGCGCGAGGACTACAGCGCGGACAACTTCGTCGACGGCCCGCTTCTCGAGGCCATGCGCGAGGGCGGGTTCCTTTACATCGAGGAGTTCAACCGCGCCCCCGAGGACACGCTCAACACGCTGCTGACCGCGATGGCCGAGCGCGAGGTCGCGGTGCCCCGGGTCGGCCGGGTGGCGGCGCGCCCGACGTTCCGGGTGATCGCGACCATGAACCCGTTCGACAACGTCGGCACCACCCGGCTGTCCACCAGCGTGCACGACCGGCTGTGCCGCCTGTCCGTCACCTACCAGGACGAGGAGTCCGAGCGCGGGATCGTGGCCCTGCGCGCGCCGCTGCCGCCCGGCGAGGTCCCGCTCGCGCTCGCGGCCCGGCTGACCGCCGACGCGGTCGCTGTGACCAGGGCCACCCGCCATCACCCGGACGTGCGGCAGGGCAGCAGCGTGCGCGGGGCGATCGATCTCACGCTCGTCGCCGGCGAACTGCTGGCCATGCGCAGCATCGAGAATCCGGGCCCGAACGTGACGCGCCCCGCCACCCCGGCCAGCCAGGCGTATGCCGCCGCCGTGTTCGACGCCATGGTCGTGGCGCTGTCCGGCCGGATCCACCTCGACGAGACCGCGGACACCACGCCGGAGGCGGTGCTGCGGGAGATCTGGGAGGACCGGTTCGTGCTGACCCCGGCGTCGGCGGCGCCTGGTTGAAGAGCGGTGCCGGCGGACGGGGGGTCGGCGCCGCTGACCAGACGCCCGGGCCGGTCCCGCACGGAGGTGGCTGGGCTGAAGCCGCTGCGCCGCCGGCCGAAGCAACTCGACGCCGAGCCCACGTTGCTGGACGCCAGTTCGGGCGCCGCGGGCGGCCTGGTGCTGGGCGCCGGGGCGCGGGGCCGGCCGGC
>JASHQP010000242.1 GCA_030039095.1 Streptosporangiaceae bacterium | reverse complement strand
TGGCGATCGAGCTCGCTGCCGCGCGGGTGCGCGCGCTCACCCCGCAGCAGGTCGCCGAGCGGCTGGACGACAGGTTCGCGCTGCTGTCGACCGGCACCCGCGGCACGCTGCCGCGGCACCAGACGCTGCGCGCGATCGTCGACTGGAGCTGGGACCTGCTGGACGACACCGAGCGCGCGGTGCTGCGACGGCTGTCGGTGTTCAGCGGCGGCGCCACGCCCGACGGCGCCGAGCGCGTGTGCGCGCCCGACGGCGCCGCAGCAGACCGGTCGGCGGTCGTCGACGTGATCGCGTCGCTGGTGGACAAGTCGCTGGTCACCGCCGCGGGCGACGGGCACGTGCGGTACGGGCTGCTGGAGACCGTGCGTGCGTACGCGGCCGACCGGCTGGCCGAGTCCGGCGAGGCCGGTCTCGTCGAGGCCGCGCACATCGACTACTTCCTCGACCTGGCCGAGCGGGCCGAGCCGCACCTGCGCTCCCGGGACCAGATCGTCTGGCTGAACCTTCTCTCGGCCGAGCACGACAACCTCTGGGCCGCGCTGCGCAACGTGGTCGCGGGCGGGGACGCCCGCACCGGGCTGCGCTTCTTCCGCTCGCTGGCCTGGTTCTGGATCTTGCGCGACTACGACGCGGAGGCGCGCGAGTGGTCGACGGAGGTGCTGCGGATCGCCGGAGACGCCCCGCCCGACGACCTGTCCGAGGAGTACGCGATGTGCCAGATCGTCGCGACCATGACCAGTGCGATGAACGACCCCTCCGGTGACCCGCGGCAGGCGCTCGACGTGCTGAGCCGGCTGACCCTGCCCGAAGAACCCGACCATCCGCTGCTCGCGATGGCGGCGCCGATGCTGACGTTCATCGCCGGAGATGCCGAGGGGGCCTACAAGCAGCTGCGGGACATTCCGGAGCACCGCGACCCATGGGTCACGGCCACGCGGCGCAGCGTGACCGGGCACCTCGCCCTGAACGACGGGGACATCGAGGCAGGGGTCGCCGACCTGGCCGACGGCATGGCCAGGTTCGAGCAGCTGGGGGACCGGTTCGGGCTCGTCGGGTGCCTGGTCGGGCTCGCTCAGGTGGCGATCGCGCGCAACGATCCCGGCGAGGCGGTCCGTGCCCTCGAGCAGGCGCGCGAGCACGCCGCAGCGCTGTCCGGCAACATGGGCGGCATCCTCGGCATCGCCCTGGGCGAGGCCAGGGCCAGGGCCGGGGACATTGAGCGCGCGCGGGTGGATCTGCAGGACGGCGTGCGCGCGGCCGAGCTCGCTGGTGAGCTCGACGACGCGGCCTCGGGCTACGTTCAGCTCGCCGAGGTGGCCCGGCACGCGGGCGACCTGGCCGGTGCGCACGACCCGCTGCAGAGCGCCCTGGCGATCGTGGAACCGCGGCGGCAGCGGCCGGACATGTTCGCCATCACCGCCACCACGTTCAGCAGGCTGGGCTGCGTCGCCGAGCAAGAAGGCGACCTCGCGGGCGCCGCGGCCTTGCAGCAGCGGGCGATCGACACGCTCTCCGGCAGCCCGGCGGGCCAGGACCGCCCGGACCAGCGTCTCGTCGCGATCCTGCCGATCAACCGGACGCTGGCCGGGGTGGTGGACGCGATCGCCGCGCTGGCCGCCGCCCGGGGCGAGCACGTGAGGGCGGCCGAACTGCTCGGCCTGGCACACGCGCTGCAGGGCTTCAGCGACGCCTGGAGCCTCGAGGTGGCCAGGGCGAGCGCGGCCGCCAGGACCGCGCTCGGTGACGCGGACTTCGAGGCCGCGTACGCCCGCGGCCGCGGCAGCGACAGCGCCAGGGCCCAGGCCCTGGCGCTGCGTCCGTGATTCCCGGCGTCCGTGATTCCCGGCGTCAAGGGGCTGCCGGGGTCATCCCCGGGGTCAGCGGCTCCCGGGATCGCCGAGCCACCGGTCGAACCACGCACGGGTGCGCAGGAGCAGGTCGCGCTGATGGTTGCGCTCCCTCAGCCCGTGTCCCTCCCGCGGGTAGACGACCAGGTCGTGCTCGGCCCCGAACCGGCTCAGGGCGCGGTGGAAGTAAATGGCCTGGGCGAGCGGCACGTTGATGTCGTCCTGTCCGTGCACGATCAGCACCGGGGTGCGGACCTTCGAGGCGAACGAGACCGGGCTGACCCGGTCATGCGGGTGCGGGCCGGTCCCCTCCCAGCCGAAGCTGCCGGCCAGCACGCCGTCCATCGCCCCGTATTCGCCGGTGCCGGCGATCATGCCCCAGTCGCTGATTCCGGCGAGCATCAGCGCGGCCTTGAACCGGTCGGTCTGCCCGACCGCCCAGGCGGTCATGAACCCCCCATGGCTGGGGCCGGCGATCCCGAGCCGGTCCGGGTCCGCGACACCGCCGGCGACCAGCATGTCGATCCCCTCGAGGATGTCGCTCAGCTCAGCCCCGCCCAGGTCGCCCACGACGGCCGCCGAGAACTCACGGCCATGACCCGTGCCGCCGCGCGGATTGGGCAGGAACACCGCATAACCCGTGGCCGCAAGCCACTGGCCAGGACAGTGCGCCGCGAGCATGAACTCGTCGGCGTACCGGTCATCGGGTCCGCCGTGCACGAGCGTGACGAGCGGGAACGGGCCGTCCGCGCGGCTTCGGCCGGGCGGCAGGATCAGCAGGCCGTCGAGGGCGAGGCCGTCGGATGCCTTGTAGGACAGGCGCTCCTGGGCCCCCCACTCGATCTCCCGCAGTTCCGGCCGTGTGTCGCCGATCCGGCTGGGCGGGCCGCCGGGCGGTCCGGCCCAGACATCGGCCGGCTCGTGCGCGGTGCTCGCCAGCGCTGCGACGAGCTCACCGGAACGGCAGGCGGTCAAGGAGCCGATAGCGCCGGCCCTGGCGGACAGGCACCGGAATCGCAGCGTCCCGGGGTCGAGCCGGTGGATCTGCGTGTCGAGCCCGCTCTCGAACAGGGCCAGCGGCGGGCCGTCGGCGACCTGCGCCAGGCCGGCCGGGGTCATGTCCATGCCCGTGGTCAGGTCGCGCGGCGAGGCGTGCCCGGCGGGCCCGCCGGGCCCGCCGGGCACGATGTCGTAGACGACGAATCCGCCGAACGGGTCGGGTTCTGCCAGGTAGGCCACGTGCCAGGTGCCGTCGTCGGCCCACCAGGCCGGCGACTGCGCGTAGCCAGCAACCCGGCCGAGGTCATGGGATGCCCCGGTCGCCGGATCGACCACGTGCAGCTCATTGGTGCTGGCGCCCGGATAGTCCTCCTGGCTCTCCCAGCTGATCACCGCCACCGCGCCGCCGTCTGGCCGCGGCGCCAGCTCGGCGGCGTGACGGCCGCCCAGGTCGGCTGCCGCGTGTATCTCGCGCGTGACCGGGTCGAGCAGCCGCAGCCTGCCGTTGCCGCGCTGCTCGCTCCAGACGCTCGCGTCGTCGCGCTCGGCGCGCCTGCGCTCGTCCTCCTCGGTCGGCTCGTCCGAGGCCACCACGGCGACCCGGCCGTCTGCCAGCGGGCAGAAGTCGTAGATCTCGCCCTCCCACCCGGTCAGCCTCTCGGCCTCGCCGCCGTCGACCCGGATCCGGTGCAGCTGGTCCGACCCGGTGCGGTCCGACATGAAGAACAGCGACGCCGAGTCCGGCGCCCAGCGCGGGCCGGAATCGGCGGCCGCGCCGGCGGTGAGCTGCCGCGGCGGTGAGCTGCCGTCGGCCGCGGCGATCCACACGGCGCTGAGCCGGCTTTCCCCCGGCCGGCCCATCGGCGCGACAACGTAGGCGACCCAGCGCCCGTCCGGGGAAATCTCGGGCTGCTCCGGCACCGCGCCGTCGACGATCAGCTCCGCGGTCAGCACCGGTGTGTCCACGCTCATGAATCTCGCCTCTCCGATGGCAGTACGCCATCAGACATCATTCACCCAAATGAGTCACACATCACCCGGATCAAGGTCATATCGCCGGGCCCGGCCGTTGCCCTTGCTCAGGACTCGAGGTAACGAAGGACGGCCAGCACCCGGCGGTGGTCGGCGTCCGACGGGGCCAGCCCGAGCTTGCTGAAGATGTTGCTGACGTGCTTCTCCACGGCTCGCTCCGAGATGACGAGCATCGAGGCGATCGCGCCGTTGGAGCGGCCCTCGGCCATCAGCCCGAGCACGTCGCGTTCCCTGGCGGTGAGCGTGTCCAGCCGGCTGGCGCGGCGGCTGGCGCCCAGAAGCTGGGTGACGACCTCGGGGTCGAGCGCGGTGCCACCGCCGGCGACGCGGCTCAGCGCATCAACGAACTCGCCCACGTCGGCGACCCGGTCCTTGAGCAGGTAGCCGACGCCCGCCGCGCGGCCGCCGGACGCCGCGCCGAGCAGATCGGCCGCGTAACGCGTCTCGATGTACTGGGAGAACACGAGCACACCGACTTCCGGGTGGTCGCGGCGGATGGCGATCGCCGCGCGCAGGCCCTCGTCGGTGTAGCCGGGCGGCATCCGCACGTCCACCACGGTGACGTCGGGCCGGTGCTCGTCGACGGCCGCTCTCAGCGCCTCGGCGTCGCCGACCGTGGCGACCACCTCGTGACCGCGGTCGGCCAGGATCTCGGCCAGGCCCGCTCGCACGACCGCCGAGTCCTCGGCGATGACGATTCGCATGGGCTGCTCCGGCTCGGTCAGGCGCGCGATGGCAGTTCGACGGCGACAACCGTAGGCCCGCCGGGCGGGCTGCTGATCTGCAGGCTGCCATCCACGGTACGGACCCGGTCGGCGAGCCCGGCCAGCCCGCCGCGGGCCTCGACGCGCGCACCGCCGGAGCCGTCGTCGGTGACGCGCACCCGTACTTCCCCGGAACCGCAGTCCACCCGCAGTGTCGCGTGCCGGGCGCTGCTGTGCTTGGCCACGTTCGTCAGCAGTTCCGCCGCGCAGAAGTATGCGATGGTCTCGATCGCCGCCGACGGGCGCTCGGGCAGATCGACCGTCAGGTCAACCGGCACGTCGCTGCGCGCGGCCAGCGTGGACAGCGCGGTGCCCAGGCCGTGGTCGAGGACCGGAGGGAGGATGCCACGGGCCAGGTCCCGCAGCTCGTTGATGGCTTCCTTGGCCCCGCCGTGCGCCGCGTCGACCAGCTCGAGGACGCGCTCCAGATCGGGCTGGCAGGGCCGCCCGGTCCCGCTGATCGCGTCGGAGAGCTTCTCCCTGGCCAGCCCCAGCTTCATCGCGACGGCGACCATCTGCGCCTGGGCGCCGTCGTGCAGGTCGCGTTCGATCCGGCGCAGCCGTGCCGCCGAGTCGTCCACCAGGTGCGCCCGCGATCGTTCCAGCTCGTCCACCCGGCGCAGGCTGTCCTGCTGCAGGCGGGAGACGGTCCAGAAGATCAGCGTCGCCCCTGCCAGCGGCAGCGCCGCCAGCAACGCCAGCGGCCCTATCCAGGGGGAGGCGGCGATCAGCGCGAGGCCAATGGCGAGGTTGAAGACGCCGCTGGCGACGCGTATGCCCATCGCCAGCCGGGGGCGGCGGTACTCCCACGACCGGACCAGGATCCTCATGAGAACGGGGGTGTCGCCGTTGCTCACGAGGATCTCCGGTTCTGCCGGCGGGGTGCTGACAGGCTAGCTCTGGACACTGGCCTGCAGACGGCGTGCGGTCCAGAAGACCAGGACTGCGCCCGCCAGCGGGACCACTCCCAGCAGCGCCAGCGGCCCGAGCCAGGGGGACGCGGCGATCAGCGCGACGCCGAGGGCGACGTTGAAGACGCCGCTGGCGAAGCGTATGCCGATCGCCAGGCGGGGCCGGCGGTACTCCCACGACCTGACCAGGAGCCGCATGAGAACGGGACGGGGACCGGGGACGGTGTCGGCTGGTGCTTGCATCGGGATGCCTCCTGTGGAGCCGGGTGCCGGCCATTCCGGTCACCCACACCTCAATGCTCGCCACGCCCGGGCAGCGGATCGACCGTGCAGCCTCCCGAATCTCCGGTACGGCTAGCACGGTCTCTCCTGCTACGGGTGCTACGCCCGGCGCCGGTACATGCGCATGGCCAGCGGGAACACCACGATCACGATCCCGGCCGCCCAGGCCAGCGTGATCAGCGGGTCCGAGCCCAGATGGCCGCCGACGGTCAGCGCCCTGACCGAGTCGGCCAGCTTGGTCACCGGGTTCACGTTGACCCAGGCCTGCAGCCACCCGGGCATCGTGCGCGTGTTCGGCAGCAGCACGCTGCTGCCGAACACCAGCGGCATCACCCAGATGAACGAGATGCCCTGCACGGTTTCCGGCGACGGCGCGACGAGCCCGATCAGCACCGAGATCCAGCACACCGCCAGGTAGAACACGTAGGCCAGGCCGTAGGCCGCGAGGATCGACGGCACTCCGGTGTGGAACCGGAAGCCGAGCGCCGAGCCGAACCCGGTGAGCACCGCCATCACCACGCAGAACCGCACGGTGTCGCCGAGCACGGCGCCGATCAGCGGTGCCGACCGCGCGATCGGCAGGCTGCGGAACCTGTCGAACACGCCCTTGTGGATGTCCTCGCACAGCGCCGTGCCCAGGCCCATCGTGGCGAACATCGCCATCTGCCCGATCAGGCCGGGCAGCAGCACCTCGAGGTACGCGTGCGTGCTGCCCGCCACCACGCCGCCGAACACGTACAGGAACAGCAGCAGGAAGATGATGGGCATCAGCGTGACGTCCATCAGCTTCTCCGGCGAGTGCTTGAGCTGCATGATGTTGCGCCAGGCCAGGGTCAGCCCGTTGGCCAGGGTCTGGGCGAGGCCGGTGCGCCGCCGGAGCACGCGCGGCGGCCCGCCGGCCGTGCCGGAGTCGGCCCCCGCCGGGAGCCGCCCCTCGATCGATTCACTCAGCGTGGTCATGCCGCGCTCCCTTCTCGTTCAAGCTCGTCGTCTTCGGCGCGGTGCCCGGTGAGGGTCAGGAACACCTCGTCCAGGCTGGGCAGCCGCAGGTTGAGCTCGGCGGCCACGATCCCCGCGTCGTCGAGCCGCCGGACCACCGCCGGCACCATCGCCGGATCGCTGACTGCGACGGTGACCAGGCCGTTTTCCGCGACGTCCGGCCGCAGCCCGACGACGTCGGCCACGACGGCGGCCACCTGCGCGGTGTGCGCGGCGTCCATGGCCCGCACCGCCAGGGTCTGGCTGCCGGTCCGCGCCTTCAGCTCGGCCGGCGTGCCCGACGCCACGACGAGGCCGTGGTCGATCACCGCGATCTCGTCGGCGAGCTCGTCGGCCTCCTCGAGGTACTGGGTGGTGAGCAGCACCGTCGCGCCGCTGGCGACCACGCCGCGCACCGTGTCCCACATCTCGCCGCGGCCGCGCGGGTCGAGGCCCGTGGTCGGCTCGTCGAGGAACAGCACCTCGGGCTCGCCGAGCAGGCTGGCCGCGAGGTCGAGCCGGCGCCGCATGCCGCCGGAGTACGTCTTCACCGCGCGCCCGGCCGCCTCGGCGAGGCCGAACCGCTCCAGCATCTCCCGGGACCGCGTCCTGGCCGCCGCCCTGCCGAAGCCGAGCAGCCGGCAGATCATGATGAGGTTCTCGGTGCCGGTCAGCTCGTCGTCCACGGACGCGTACTGGCCGGTCAGGGCCAGCAGCTGGCGGACGACCGTCGCGTCGGCCACCACGTCGTAGCCGCACAGCCGGGCGCTCCCGGCATCCGGCTTCAGCAGCGTGGCCAGGATGCGCACGATCGTGGTCTTGCCCGCCCCGTTCGGGCCGAGCAGCGCGAGCACCCGCCCGCTCTCGGCGTGCAGATCCACGCCGGCCAGCGCCTGCGTGGCGCCGAACCGTTTGGTCAGCCCTTCGGCTTCGATCACTGTTGTCATGCCCGCCATGCTGGCCGGGCGCGCTGACAGCGCACCGTCAGCGCGCTGACAGCCGCGCTGACGCGAGCCGCTGGCCGTCTGTCAGCAGCCACGCCCAGGCCTCGCCGCGGGCGGTGGAGGACAGCAGCCGGGGCTCGCAGCCGGGCAGCGCGGCACGGTGGTACTCGACCTCCGCGACGGCCGGCAGCCAGCCGAGGCCGGCCACCGCGTCCTCGACCGCTGCCCAGTACACGGCGTTGTTCACGTGCCCCGAGGGGTCGAAGTCCGCGGCCCGCAGCGGCCAGGGTTCCCCCGCGGCGGGTTCCGGCGGCCGCGGGTGCGACAGCCGGGCCGACACGGTGCGCCCGGCGGCGCTCGGCCCGTACACGCGCAGGAAGTCCGGCCCCAGCTCACAGGGGCGGCCGCTGTCCCGGTCGACGGCAGCCCACACGGTCACGGCACGCACCAGCTCGGCGTTGGCGCTGGCGTCCGTGTCGGCGTCGGCGCTCGCCAGCGTCGTGGTGCGCTCGGCCCACCGCGGCCCGACCGCCGAGCAGAACGTCCGCACCTGCAGCCGCTGGCCGAGCCGCGGGTAGCTGTGCACGCGCACCTCGGTCCGGCGCGCCACCCAGTCGTACGCGGCGGCGTAGCCGGCCCCCGCAAGGTCACCCTCGGCGGCTGCCTGCAGGTAGCGGGCCAGCGCGTCGAGGCGCAGCCTGCCGTCGATGCCCACGTCGGTGCCGTGGACGGCGCGGCGCGAGACGAAAACGCGGGGTTCCATCCCGGTATTGTCCCGCTCAGCCGGCGAGCAGGACGTCCCGGTGCTCCCATGCGATGCGCAGCAGCGCGGCGCCGGCCGGCTGCATCGGCTCGGCGGCGGTGAAGCGCTCGATGTTCGGGGCCTCGAACGCGACGCCAGCGGCCGCCCCGGCTCCGTCGGGACCGACGATGTGGCCCTCCGCGTTCTCGCGGACCAGGCCCGCGAACGTGGCGTCGAAGAGGTCGGCGTCGAAGACCGCGACCGTGAGCATGTCCGTGGCCAGCGTCAGCGGGTCGGTGCCCAGGCCGAGCCAGTACACCCGCAGGCGGCCGGCGCGGCGCGCCGCGGCCAGATCGGCCTGCAGCGGCCAGCGCTCGTAGTCGATCGGCGCGGCGTCGCTGCGGTAGTCCTCGCCGCCGCCGAGGAGTTCCTCGGCCAGCTCGCGGACGAAGCAGCGCCACAGGCTGAAGTCGTTGGCCTGGTTCCACTGCGCGTCGTGCGACGGCTGGAACATCCCGACGGGCGCGACCTGGTACATCCCCCCGCCGCTGGCGACGCGCGCCGGGTCCCGCCAGTGCAGGATCATCGCCGCGCCGCCGGAGCGGCGGTCCGCCCGCAGCACGAGCGTGCACAGCGCGGCCATCGTGGGCCGCCGGGACAGGTCGGTGGGCTCGCCGATCAGCGTCCGCGCCGGCAGTTCGGCCATGGCCGGCGGCCGGCCGGTTCCCTCGCCGGCGAGCGTGGCGGCCGCGTACTCGTGCGCCAGGGCCTCGACGGTGTTGATCACCTCGAAGTAGCGGCCCTCGCCGAAGCCGAGCTTCGCGTCGGCGGGCGTGGACTGCGCCTCGAGCAGCCGGTAGCAGGCCCGGTCCTCGAACAGCGCCGGGCGGCGCAGCGCGGCGAGCGCGGCGGCGTAGCTGCGCAGCCGCGTCCCGTCGTCGCCGAGCGGCAGAGCGGCGGTGAACGCGGGCTCGGTCCCGTTGACCTGGCTCGGGAGCCGGCCGGGACTCCACGACAGCGTGACCTGCTCCAGCGGCACCGGTGCCCCCGGCAGCCACTCCGGCCGGGCGAGCAGCGGCGTCCCGGCCACCTGCCACCGCCGCGGGTACAGGTCCTTGGCGGCCCTGGCCAGGTCGCAGCGGTGCGCATTGAGGAAGCCGCGTACCCGGA
>JASHQP010000241.1 GCA_030039095.1 Streptosporangiaceae bacterium | reverse complement strand
GACGTCGGCCCAGGCTGCGGGCGGGAGAGCTGGCATGAGTCCTCAAGAGGCTTAAAACACTGATCTTTATACCAATAATGCAGCCGGGTGCCCGGCGCGTCAATGGGCGAGGTCGCTGCGTGGTGTGCCGTCAACGGGGAAAGCCGGCCGCCGGGCGGTGTCTGGCGGCGGCGCCGACTGGCGGATCGCGCAGGCCGCCGGCGCTGCCCACGGCGGTCTGTCCGGACGGACGGCTGGGAATACGCCGGCTGGCGGCCTACATGATGGTGAAGGCGACCCGCTCGCTCAGCGCCTCCAGCTCCCGGGCGACAGCGCAAGCCGTCCAGGGCTTGACCTGGCCCTCCGACGCTATTCCGCGAAGAGGCCGCTGGCCTTGTCCACCTTGAACGCGCCGCGGAGCCAGCCGTTCAGGGTGTCCAGGTCCGTGCACGACTCGATCAGCTCACGCGACCTGTCGTCGACGTCGATGCCGCGCTGCTCGAAGACGCGCCGGGTGGGCGGGGTTCCATGGGTCGATGGGAATGACCTCGCGAGCGGCGCGTCAGTTGCGGGTCAAGGCTTGGCCCTTGCTGTTATCTAGGACTCGGGCAGACCTTCCCGAAGATGAGCTTTGGCCAGGGCAGGGTTGCGGGTCATCCGCCAGGCGTCACGAGCCCGGTCTCGTAGGCGATCACGACGGCCTGTGCGCGCTCACGCAGGCCCAGTTTGGCCAGGATGCGCTTGACGTGGGTCCTGGTGGTCTCCCCGGCGATGCACAGAGTGTCACTGATCTGGGTGTTGGACATGCCCTGGGCGATCAGCCTGAGCACTTCTGTTTCCCGGCTGGTCAGTGCGCCGAGCGTGACCGGGGCGGGCGGAACGGCGGGAGGCTTGCGGGTGAAGTCGGTGATCAGCCTCCGGGTCACCGACGGGGCCAGCAGCGCGTCGCCTGCGGCCACGACCTTGACCGCGTGGATGAGCTCGGCGGTGGTGGCGTCTTTGAGCACGAATCCGCTGGCCCCGGCTCGCAGCGCCTCGTATACATACTCGTCGAGGTCGAAGGTGGTCAGCATCAGTACCCGTGGGCGTGGTCGGCCAACCGCGGTGGCCAGAATCTGGCGCGCGGCTTCCAGCCCGTCCATGACCGGCATCCGCACGTCCATCAGCACGACGTCGGGGTCCAGCCGGGCCGCCTGGCGGACCGCGTCCGCGCCGTCGACGGCCTGCCCGGCGATCATGATCCCTGATTCTGCAGCGAGCATGGCGGCGAAGCCCTCGCGCACCATGGCCTGGTCGTCGGCGATCAGGCAGCGGATGACCCCGCCGTCTGGGAGGGAGCCGTCGGTAGTCAAGCCGGCCCGCCGAGCGGAAGCACGGCCGAGACCACGAACCCGCCGCCGGGAGCCGGACCCGCCGACAGCGAGCCGCCGAGCATCTCGGCCCGCTCGCGCATCCCGGCCAGGCCGTGCCCTGGCCCGTGGCCGTTGGCGCGCTGCCCCGCGGGGGCCCCCGGGCCGTTGATCACCTGCAGGGTGACCGTGCGCGCGGTGCGGTGCACCGACACCGCGACCGGGGCACCTGCGGCGTGCCGGCCTGCGTTGGACAGGGCTTCCTGGGCTATCCGGTACGCACACAAGCCGACGCCGGGCGGTACCTGGTCCAGCGCGGGAGGCGCGTACAGCTCGACGGTCATCCCGGCTTGCCGTGCCGTGCCGATCAGCCCGCGCAGGTCCGCCAGCCCAGGCTGGGGGGCGTGCGCGGCGGGCTGGTCGCTGCGCAGCAGGCTGAGCAGGCGGCGCATGTCCGCCAGTGCCTCGCGCGCTGATCCGCTCAGCGCGCCGAACTCTGCGCGCACCGGTTCTGGCAGTGCCCCCAGCCGGTGCGGCGCGCTTTCGGCCCGGATGGCCACGAGCGACATATGGTGGGCGACCACGTCGTGCAGTTCGCGTACGAACTGAGTGCGTTGTTCGAGCACCGCCAGCCGCGCCCGCTCCAGCTCAGTCTGGTCAGCCTGGTCGGCCAGGGCCCGCCGGGCACGCCGCTCCGAACCCACCCGGTCCACGGCCACCGCCATGACGGCGAACGCCAGGCTGCCCAGCGCGGCGGTGACCAGGCCCAGGCCCTGCCGGCCGGCCCACAGCCACCACGGAACCAAAGTCAGCGCCCACAGCCAGCACAGCACCGGCCGCTCGTTCCGGATCCCGGCCAGGCATACCACCGTGACCACCACCGCCATCTGCGCCGGGTCCCACGGCAGGCCGCCCCACCAGCGCCCGTGCAGCAACGGGACCAGCAGCAGCCCGAGCCACCCGATCCGCCAGCCCAGCAGCGGATACCGGACCGCCGCCAGCAGCGGCGCCACAACCACCAGGGCCACCAGCGTCAGCACCAGAATCGACGCCACAGACTCCGGTGACGCCACGGCTGCCGTGGCGGGCGAGAGGTCGTGGAAACCGGCCCCGTCCGGTACCTGCCGGGCGCCGATGCCCAGGATCGTCAGGCCGTCGCCGTCGCTCAGGCTGGCCAGGCTGGCCGTGCACAGCAGCACCGCCGCGACGCCGAGCGCGATGCGGGCAACCCAGCGCTGCTCTGGCGAACGCCAGCGCCGCCCGGAGGACGAGTCGGGGCCGGCGACCACCTGGATCAGCCCGTGCCACGCGACGCCCGCGATCTGCCGGGTGCCTCTCGCTGACGCGGCGATGCCACAGGTCCCCTGCATACCGCCAGGTTAAGCCGCAGGCGGGACCGGGGTCGTCACCCACAGCGGTGTCACCGCCGTGGGGTAGGCGACGCTGCGCCGGCGTCCTGCTGCCGCAGCGCGGTGAGCCACGATTTGCCGCACCGGGGTGACGACGCGGGCCGGCCCAGCCTGACAGCGTGGGCCGCATGCGACCTACTACTCATCACGCCGCCGGGCGCCGAGTGGCCGTGCTGGCCCTGGCGGCCGGCATCGCCCTGCTGACGGCATGCAGCGGCGGCAGTTCCTCAACCGGTTCCGCAACGGGACAGTCGACGGCGTATCAGCAGGCGCTCGCCTACGCACAGTGCATCCGGGCGCATGGCATCCCCGACTTTCCTGACCCCAACAGCAAGGGCCAGTTCGTGGTGCAGAACGGAAGCAGCGATCCCACGAGCAACGTCAGCAAGTCCGTAGCGAACGCGGCGCTGAAAGCATGCCTGAGTAAGGCACCTCCCTCCATTGCGCAGGGTCCGTCAGGGACGCAGGGAGGGGGATCGGCCACACCCAATGAACTGAAGTTCGCCCAGTGCATGCGCAGCCACGGAGAGCCAGACTTCCCCGATCCGGCCTCCAACGGCTCGATCACTCTTCCGCCTGGCATGAATGCGGAGTCGCCGCAGTTCCAGGCCGCGGAGAAAGCCTGCCAGTCGCTGATGCCCAGTAACCAGAGCGGGCAGGGGGCGTGATGAGCGAGACGGCACCCGGTAGCTACCGGCACGCCACTGGCCAGCGCCAGGGCCACAACGAGACCGCCGCGGCCAGCCAGCACCGGAGCCCACGGCGCCGGCGGGTGGCCGCCGCCGTCGCGATACTGGTAGTACTCGGCGCAGGCGCGGGAGCCGCGTGGTCCGCGGGGGCGTTCGGTACGGATGGCTCATCCGTACCGGACACGGGCCCGGCCGCGCCGCAGACGTACGCCGTGACCAGGCAGAACATCGCAGCGACGACGACGGAGAACGCGACGCTTGGCTACGCCGCCTCCTACACCGTTACCGGGCAGGGGGGCGGGACGCTGACCTGGCTGCCGTCGGCCGGGCAGGTCATCCGGCAGGGGCAGGTGCTGTACAAGACCGACCTCACTGACCCCGTGGTGCTCCTGTACGGCAGCGTCCCGGCCTGGCGTTCTCTCTCGGAAGGGACCACGGGCGAGGATGTGACCCAGCTCAACCATGACCTGGTGGACCTCGGCTACGTCAGCAGTAGCGACATCAGCGCGCTGGGCTGGGACTACTACTCGTGGGAAACCCAGTATGCGGTGCAGCACATGGAGGAGGGCCTCGGGGTGCCGGACCCGTCCGGGTCGCTGTCGCTGGGGGCTGTGGTCTTCGAGCCGGAGGCGTTGCGGGTGAGCGAGGTGACGGGCAGCCTGGGCAGCCCGGCGTCCGGTTCCGTCCTGTCGGCCACGTCGGACCGGCAGGTGGTGACCATCGCCCTGAGCACGTCGATGGAGTCGGAGGTGAAAACTGGTGACTCGGTGAGCGTCATCCTGCCGGACGGGTCCGCCACGCCGGGGGTGATCAGCTCGGTGGGCACCGTGGCGTCCGGACCCAGCACCTCGGCGACGATCTCGGTGCAGGTCAGGCTCACAGACCCGTCGGCGGCGGGGTCGCTGGATCAGGCACCGGTGACGGTGAACATCACCACCTCCAGCGCCGCGAACGTGCTGGTGGTCCAGGTGGGGGCGCTGCTGGCCCAGCCGTCCGGGGGATACGCCGTCGAGGTGGTCGGCGCGGGCAACGCCCGTCGGCTGATACCGGTGAAGGTCGGGCTCTTCGACGATAACGCCGGGCTGGTGCAGGTGACCGGGAACCTGAGGCCCGGCGAGCGCGTCGTGGTGCCGAGCATATGAACGGCGCCTTCACCGGCGGGCCGGTGCTGGAGCTGGATCAGGTGACCAAGGAGTACCCGGGGTCTCCGCCGGTCCGAGCGCTGGACCAGGTAAGCCTGGCGGTAGCGGCCGGGGAGCTGACCGGGATCGTGGGCCCGTCCGGGTCGGGGAAGACCACGATGCTGCACCTGATGGGCACCTTGGACAAGCCCTCCAGCGGGGCGGTGCGGGTGACCGGGATCGACGTGGCGCGGATGCAGGACAGGGAGCTCTCAGCGCTGCGCGCTTACCGGATCGGGTTCGTGTTCCAGCAGTTCTTCCTGGCCGAGCACCAGCGGGTGATCGACAATGTGGCCGACGGGCTGCTGTACGCCGGCGTCCCGCGGGCGGAGCGGCGCCGGCTGGCCGCCGACGCCCTGACCGTTGTGGACCTGGCGCACCGGGCCACCGCCCGTCCCACCCAGCTGTCGGGCGGGCAACGCCAGCGGGTCGCGATCGCCCGGGCCATCGTGGGCCGTCCGCCGGTGGTGCTGGCCGACGAGCCGACCGGCAACCTGGACTCGGCCACCGGCACGGCGCTGCTGGCCCTGCTGGAGGAGCTCAACGCCCAGGGCACCACGATCATCGTGATCACCCACGACCACGCCGTCGCCGCCCGGATGCGGCGCCGCATCGAGATGCTCGACGGACACATCATCAGCGACAGCCACCCCGTCGGCCTCGCGGCGGCATGCCCCGCTGTGCGGGAGGGAACCCCTTGACACTCACATTCTCGCCGCCGTCCCCGGGCCGCCTGCGGCCGCAGGATCTGGCCGGGCTGGCCAGCGTGGGTCTGCGGACCAGGAAGCTGCGGGCGTCGCTGTCGGCGCTCGGCATCTCGATCGGGGTGGCCGCGATCGTAGCGGTCCTGGGCCTGGCCAGCTCGTCCCAGGCCGGGCTGCTGGCCGAGATCAGCAAGCTGGGCACCAACCTGCTGACCGTCAGCAACGGGCAGAGCTTCACCGGCACCGCCGAGCTCCCCACGGCCGCGCCGGGCATGGTCGGTCAACTGCCCGGCGTCACCGCGGTGCAGTACACCGGCGAGCTCAGCAACGTCGGCGCCTACCGCAGCCCGTACATTCCGCCGGTCGACACCAACGCCCTCAGCGTGGACGCCACCAGCCTCGGCCTGCCCGCAGCGGTGGGTACCAGCCTGGCGCAGGGGACCTACCTGAACGCCGCCACCGCCCGCGAGCCGGTCGCCGTGCTCGGCG
>JASHQP010000240.1 GCA_030039095.1 Streptosporangiaceae bacterium | reverse complement strand
GTCGGCGTCGGGGCCGCTTCGGTCGCCCCGTCCCTCGGCATCCCGGCCCGCCGCGCGCTGGAGCGGTGCGCCCCCGGCCTCCACCGCGTCGGTGGCGCTGCGCTCGGCCGGGCGTGACGCGTGGGCGGCCGCGGTGAATCACCCGATGGTCCGGGCGATCGCGGCGGGGACGCTGCCGCACGAGACCTTCCGCGGCTACTTCGAGCAGAACGTCCGCTACCTGGAGGACTACGCCCGCGCGATCGCGCTGACCACGGCCAAGGCGCCGGACCGGAAGGCCCTGGATGTGCTGTCGAGGTTCCTCGTTCAGATCGTTTCCACCGAGATCCCGGCGAACCTGGCGTTCCTGCAGCGGCTCGGCGGTTCGGCGGACCGGCTGCCGGGCCCGGCCGAGCTGCACCCGGTCACCTACGGCTACACCCGCCATCTGCTGCACGCCTGTGAGGCCGGCAGCTGCGCCGAGGGACTCGCCGCGCTGCTGCCGTGCCAGTGGAGCTACGGCGAGATCGCCCAGCCGCTGATGGCCGCGGTGCCGGCCGACCCGGTGTACGCGGACTGGATCCGCATGTTCGGCAACGCCGGGTACGACGCGCTGGTGGCGGAGACCACCGGCCTGCTCGACCGGCTGGCCGACCCCGCCGACGCCGGGCAGTGGGCCCGGCTGTCGGCGGTGTTCAGCATCTCGGTCCGGTACGAGGGCGAGTTCTGGGACATGGCGCTCGCGGCGGCCCGGCCGGCCGGCCGCGATCAGGAAGGAAGGTAGGCCAGCGATGCGAGCGATTCAGGTCCAGGAGGACCTCACCATACGCGGCAGCGACGTCGACACGCCGCGGCCCGGCCAGGGACAGGCCCTGGTCCGGGTGCACGCGGCCGGTGTCTGCGGCACCGACCTGCACATCATCGACGGGATGATCAAGCCGGACGCCTACCCGATGACGCTCGGCCACGAGGCCGCCGGCGTGGTCGAGGAGGCGGGACCGGGGGTGGCGCTCCCTTCGGGCACCCGGGTCGCGGTCTTCAACAAGCTGTTCTGCGGCGCCTGCGAGCAGTGCCTGCTCGGCCGGCAGAACCTGTGCACGGTCGAGCCGGGCCAGCTCGGCTTCAACCGCGACGGCGGCGACGCCGAGTACGTCCTCGCGCCGGAGCGGAACCTGGCTGCGCTGCCCGACGCGGTGGACTTCGCCACCGCCGCGGTGCTGACGTGCGCGGGCATGACCGCGGTGCACGCGACCCGGATGTCGGCGCTGGGGTCGGGCCAGACCGCGGTCGTGAACGGCGTCGGCGGCGTCGGCATCCTGGTCATCCAGGCGGCCGCCAATGCCGGGGCCACGGTGATCGCGGTTGCCGACGCCGATGACAAGGCGGAGCTCGCGACCAAGCACGGAGCCGACGACGTGATCGTGCTGGGCCGCGGCGACGACTATGCAGCCCTGCCCGACGCGGTCCGGGCGCGGGCGGGCGCCCGGGGCGCCGACGTGTTCTTCGAGCTCGTCGGCACGACCGGCACGATGACCGCGGGGATCCGCTCGCTGGCTCCCCGCGGCCGGTTCGTGAGCACCGGCTACACCGACCAGCCGCTGTCCGTCCACCCGATCGAGTTCATCCTGTCCGAGACCAGCCTGGTGTCCACGGTGGCCGCGACCAGGACCGACCTCAACGACGCGATCGCGATGGCGGCCAGGGGCGACCTGGTCGTCCCGCTGGCCGGCAGCTACCCGCTCGACGGCATCGACGACGCCCTGTCCGCCCTGCGCAGCCGCAGCGTGCTCGGCCGCCAGGTCCTCCTCCCGAACTGAACGGAGCCGCCTTGTCCACCAGCGTCGTCCCCCAGCGACCCGCATTCCTCGACGGCCCGCTGCAGCTGTACATCGGCGGCCGGCGCGTCAGCACCGACGGCAGGCTGGCCACCGTCGACCCGGCGACCGGCGAAACCCTCGCCGAGGTGCCGGTCGCCACGCCCGCCGAGGTGGACCTCGCGGTCCGGGCCGCGGCGGACGCGTTCCGCGGCTGGCGCGCCACCCCGCCGACCCACCGGGCCCGGCTGCTCTGGGCGCTTGCCGACCTGATCGAGGAGCACAGCGAAGAGCTCGCCGCGATCGAGGTGCTGGACAACGGCAAGCCGATCGGCGAGGCCCGCGCCGTCGACATCGCGCTGACCATCGAGATCTTCCGCTACTACGCCGGGTGGACCACCAAGATCGCTGGCTCGGTGCCGCCGAACTCGATCCCCGGCATGCTGTCGATGATCCGGCGCGAGCCGGCCGGGGTGGTCGCGGCGATCACCCCGTGGAACTTCCCGCTGCTCGAGGTGGCGTACAAGCTCGGCCCCGCCCTGGCCGCCGGGTGCACCGTGATCGTCAAGCCGTCCGAGCTGGCCCCGCTGTCCACGCTCCGGCTGATGGATCTGGCCGAGGAGGCCGGGCTGCCGCCGGGGGTCGTCAACGCGATCATCGGCGGCCCCGACGCCGGCGCCGCGCTGGTGGCGCACCCCGGTGTGCAGAAGGTCGCGTTCACCGGCCAGACCGCGACCGGGATCGAGATCGCCCGGCAGGCCGCGCTGGACCTCAAGCGGGTCACCCTGGAACTCGGCGGCAAGAGCCCGAACATCATCTTCGCGGACGCCGACCTGGACGCCGCGGTCGCCGGGGCGTTCGGCGGCATCTTCTTCAACCAGGGCGAGGCGTGCGTCGCCGGGTCCCGGCTGTTCGTCGAGGAGGCCGCCGAGCAGGAGGTCACCGAGCGGCTGGTGGCCAAGGCGGCCGAGGTCAGGCTCGGGCACGGGCTCGACCCGGCCACCGAGATGGGCCCGCTGATCTCCGCGAACCACCGGCGCCGTGTGCTCGGCCACGTGGCCGCGGCCCGCGACGCCGGGGCGCAGATCGCCGTCGGCGGCGGGGAAGCTAGCCCGGACGGCCTGGAGCAGGGGTTCTTCGTCCAGCCAACCGTGGTGCGCGGGGTGAGCAACGCGATGCGGATCGCGCAGGAGGAGATCTTCGGGCCGGTGCTGTCGGTGATCAGCTGGCGCACGGAAACCGAGCTCGCGGCGATGGCCAACGCCGTCCCGTACGGGCTGGCCGCCGGGATCTGGACCTCCGACACCCGCCGGGCGCTGCGGCTGGCCGACGAGCTCGAGGCCGGCACGGTCTGGATCAACACCTACGGCATGTTCGACGTGGCGGTCCCGTTCGGCGGCCGCAAGCACTCCGGCTTCGGGCGCGAGCTGGGCGAAGAAGCGCTGGAACCGTACCTGACATCCAAGTCGGTCTGGGTCGACCTGCAGTCCGCTTCGGCGCAGGCCGGCCAGGCGATCTCCCGGTAGGAGCACCCAAAATGGCGGGCAAGACCCTGATCAAGAACGGCACCGTCGTCACCATGAACGACGCGGGCGACGTGCACTTCGGCGGCTCGGTGCTGCTGGACGGCGACCGGATCGCCGACGTCGGCCCGGCCGGCGAGGTAACCGCGCGGCAGGCCGGCGACGGGCAGGTCACCGTCATCGACGCGGCGAACAAGGCGGTGCTGCCCGGCCTGGTCGACCTGCACTACCACACCGCGCTCGGCAAGGGCTGGAGCGATCACCTGCCGCT
The DNA here is from genome assembly GCA_030039095.1 of Streptosporangiaceae bacterium. Next base: position 4,008 of record JASHQP010000240.1, on the reverse strand, counting down.
GTGGGAGTACCTGGACACCTGCTGGTACCCGATCATCAGGGCGCTGGATGACGACGCCGCCTACTGGGCCGCGCTGGCCAGCTACACCGAGTCGATCCGGTGCGGCGTCACCACCGTCAACGACATGTACCGCCGCCTGGACGCGCTGGCCGCCGCGGCCGAGGAGGTCGGGATCCGCGCGGTGCTGTCCAACGACATCGCCGACGACGAGCACAACCTGGACACCCTGGCGGACAACGAGCGCGCCTACCGGAACAACCACGGCAAGGCCAACGGCCGGATCGAGGTCTACATCGGCATCGAGTGGCTGCCGCTGGCGTCGGAGGGGCTGCTGCGAGACTCCCGGGCCATGGCCGACGACCTGGGCACCGGGATCCACATCCACCTGAACGAGTCGCTGACCGAGGTGGAGAACTCCAAGGAGCGGTTCGGCCGGCGGCCCACCGAGGTCGCGTACGACTGCGGCATCCTCGGCCGCAACACGATCGCCGCGCACTGCGTCTGGCTGTCCGACACCGAGATCGCGCTGATGCGGGAGACCGGCACCCAGATCTCGCACAACCCCTCGTCCAACGCCAAGCTGGGCAACGGCGTGGCCCGGGTGCCGGAGATGCGCAGCGCCGGCCTGAACGTGGGACTCGGCCACGACGCGGCCGAGTGCAACAACAGCCGCGACCTGTTCGAGGTGATGAAGTTCGCCTCGCTGATACACCGGGCCACCCGCGTCGACGCCAGCCTGCAGCAGGCCCCCGACGTGGTACGGATGGCCACCCGGAACGGCTCGGCCGCGCTCGGCCACGAGACCGGCCAGCTCACCCCGGGGCACAAGGCCGACGTGATCCTGGTCGACCTGCAGAGCCAGATGTTCACCCCGCTGATGCCGGACAACGCCGATCACCTGTTCTCGCACCTGGTGTTCGCGGCCAACGGGAGCTGTGTGGACACGACGATCATCGACGGCAAGGTGGTCATGGAGGGCCGCAGGCTGACCACGGTCGACGAGCCCACGGTGCTGCGCAACGCGAACGAGGCCTTCCGCCGGGTGCTCGACAAGATGGTCGTGCCCGGGCGCTAGACCGGCTGGATCGGGGCATCGGGTGGCACGCTATCTCGTTCAAGGTGATCCGCTGATTGCGCTCGGGCCGGCGACTCTGATCCCGGACGGGGCGCTGATCGTCGAGGGCGCGCAGATCACCGACGTGGGGCCGCGTGAGGTGCTCGCGGCCCGGGGCCCGTTCGACCGGGTGCTCGGGTCGGCGGGCCACTTCGTGATGCCCGGCTTCGTGAACTGCCACTATCACTCCGAGCTCGCGATCGGGCCCGGGCTCTACCAGCACATCTTCGAGAAGGCGAACGTCTACATCCAGGGCGCGGTCGGGCCGATCGGCGAGGAGGACCTGTACTACGGCATCCTGTGGGGTCTGATCACCGCGATCAAGGGCGGCCAGACCGGGACCGTGGACATGTACTACGGCCGCACCGGGATGGAGCACTTCGGCTGCGTTCCCGCGCTGCAGGCGTATGCCGACTCCGGGATGCGGACCGCGTTCGGGCTGGTCAGCAGGGATCAGAACGTCTACGCGCACATGGCGGACGACGACTTCCTCGCCCTGCTCCCGCCGGACCTCGCGGCCGAGGTCGCCGCGTCCCCGATGGGCTACGCCTGGCCGGTCGACGACGTGATGGCGACGTTCGAGGCCCTGTCCGCCGGCTGGCACGGCCGGGACGACCGGATCCGGATCGTCACCGCGCCGGACTGGACGCCCGCCTGCTCCGACGAGCTGTACCAGCGCTGCCAGCGGGCCGCCGACGACCACGGGACGTCGCTGATCACGCACGCGCTGGAGACCCGCTCGGAGATGATGTTCAGCCTGCAGCGCTACGGCAAGCCGGCCGTGCGGCGCCTCGCCGACCTGGGCGTGCTCGGGCCGCGGACGGTGCTCGAGCACTTCGTCTGGGTCACCGACGACGAGCTGGGCGTGTTCGCCGACAGCGGCGCGGTGGCGTCCTGCGACCCCGGGTCCAACCTGCGGCTGGCGTCCGGGATCTGCCGGGTCCGCGACATCATGGCCGCGGGCGGGCGGGTCGGCTTCGGCACCGACGGGATCTCGCTGTCCGACAGAGAAGATTTCTTCGCGGAACTCCGGCTGGCCAGCTACCTGCAGCGGCTGCCGCGGGTGTTCGGCGAGGGGCGGCTGGACAGCGAGGCGCTGCTGCGGGCCGCGGCCGGCAACGGCGCCCGCGCGATCGGCGCCGAGTCCCGGCTGGGCAGCCTCGAGCCGGGCAAGTTTGCCGACCTGCTCGTCGTGCGCAAGGACCGGATCCTGTTCCCGCCGGGCCGCTACGACGGCGAGCCGTTCCTGGACGTCGTCGTCGACCGGGCGGATGCGACCGACCTCGACACGGTCATGGGGCATGGCCGGGTGCTGATGGAAGGGGGCCGGGTCACGATCGTGGACGAGGACCTGGTGCGCGACCGGTTCGCGGCGGCGGTGCGGGACCGGGTCTACCAGCCGCCGGCCGAGGTGCGGCGCTGGGCCGAGCTCGGCACGCTGGTCGAGCCGTACCTGCCGCCGCTGTACCAGCCCTGGTACGACGCGCCGGCCGAGCCTGCGCACGTATACAACGCCCGGCGGGTGGACGGGGCGGTGGCGCGTGAGGGCGGGGACGCGGCGGGCGGGGGCGGGCGGGGACGGGGACGGGGACGCGGCGGGCGGGGGGTGCCCGGTGCTGATTGACGCGCACAGCCACATCCTGAGCCTGGCGGCGGACCCGGAGTTCACCGCCGCCTACGGCCGCGAGGGCTCGCTGTGCATCTTCCGCAGCATGGGCGTGCTGCCCTCGCACCGGATGCCGACCGGCGAGGAGTGGGAGGCCAGCGGGTATTCCGGCCGCGGCTGGCCGATGATCGGGCCGACCGAGTCGCTGCGCGACCACCCCGGGTTCGACAAGGTTGTGGTGCTCGCGGTGTCGCCGCAGTACCTGGACGGGCGGCTGATCGGCACCGTGGACACCGGCGGGACGCTCGGCGTGCCCGGGCCGCCGGACCCTCTGCGGTGCAACGACTACGTCGCCGCCGTGGTCCGGGCGGCCCCGGAGACGTTCATCGGCTTCGCGTCGGTAAACCCGGCGCTGCGGGGCGTTCGGGCGGCCGTGGCGGAGCTGCGCCGGGCCGTTGGCGAACTCGGCCTGTCCGGGGTCAAGCTCTACCCGATGTACCAGCACTGGTCCCCCGCCGACCGCGACCTCGCGTTCCCCATCTACGAGGCAGCGGGCGAGCTGGGCATCCCGGTGATGATCCACCAGGCGGGCTCGACCCGGATCGACGCGGCGCTCGAGCTCGGCAGGCCCGCGCTGCTCGACGACATCGGCCGGTGCTTCCGCGACCTGCGGGTGATCATCGCGCACTGCGGGCACCCGTGGGTCGACGAGGCGCTGTTCCTGCTGACCAAGCACCCGAACTTCTACGGCGAGCTGTCGTACCTGCTGGCCAGCATCACCCGGCGCGACCTGTTCGGCCTGCTGCACCGGTGCGAGCCGATGTTCGTGCCGCTGGAGAAGCTGTTCTTCGGCACCGACTACCCAGGCTTCCTGTACGACCCGGTCGCCCTGGCCGAGAAGGTGCGCACGGTCAACGAGGAGGCCGGGCCGCTCGGCCTCGACCCGCTCCCCCAGCACAAGCTCGACGGCCTGCTCGGCGACAACTTCGCCCGCTTCCTCGGCCTGGCCAACTAGGCCGCCCGAAAAGTGGTCAGTAGCGGCTGCTGGCACAGCCGCTCGTGACCACGTTTCGCCGCCCGGATCCGCCGCATGCGAGGGTCGGTGGCGTTTCTTCTGGCCCTGGCGCCGATCCTGACCGCGGCCCTCGCGAGCCGCTAGCACGGCAGCCGCCACCTGGCCGGGCGCACTGCCTGGACACGCCTCACCGTGGCCGCCTACGCTCGTCATGTCTCAGCAACGAGATCAACCGAGATAGCCGCACAGGCTTCTGCAGGTGATGGAGCCGGC